>NZ_SRRZ01000033.1 GCF_013179805.1 Microcoleus asticus IPMA8
AATTGATACAAAAAAAACTTATCTTTAACCGAGCTTGAATATATCGATCACTCTTGTTATTGATTTGCGATCGATTATTCAGCAAGCCCTAATTATGGACTAATGAGGGGCATGGTCTTTCAGAGTATTTGTACTCATCGCATAAGTGTTATGCTCCCGGGCTACTCAACGCGCGATCGCCAGTATTAAATCTTCGCCCAAATCTAAAATTCCGAATATCTCAGCAGCCGCATTATTTTTTCATCATCGTTCAATTCGCCGACAATTCGCCGCACGGGTTTCGGCCAGATTTTAATCAAAGTAGGAGTTGCTGAAATCTGATCTGCCTCAGCTTGTTCTGGATGTTTTAAAACATCAATTACTTTCAAAGTGTAGGGACGATCGAGGCATTGCTCTAAGAACTGGTGTAAAGTTTCGAGGGTGCGTTCGGTGCTGGGATTGCTGCCGGAAACAAAGAGGCGCAAAACGTACCCTTGAGTTTGTGGTGGTGGGGTGAGTGCTGTTTGTTTGGGAAGCGGAGTCTGCTGCGATTGCGGGAAGGATGAGGGAGATACGATCGAACCGATCGAGTCCGATCGAGCTTCGGGGCTGGCATACTGTACAACTAAGTCGTGATTTTCCCAAAGTTCGGGGAATTGTTGGTGATAAGTAGCGATCGCCATCGGTTCGCACATTTCTTCGCTGCGGGGGTGCCACACTAAGTCGCCAGTCCCAAAAATGGCATTCAGCAGGGTTTGATGTCGCAGCACCGGGGGGTAAGCCTCGGCAGCAACCCGCACCTGCCGATCGCCTGGATCGAGCCAGCAGTCAACGGTTGCGGTATAGCAAGGTATCAGAAAATGCGGCGGTTCCGACAAACCGAGGATCTCCTGTAGAGCTACGCACAACTGCAAGTGCCACCGAGTTTGCTTGCGGGAGTCTATGCAATAGATTAAGTCTCCCCCGGGTGTAAACAGCGCAATGCCTTTGAAAAATTCTGGCAAAATCGGGCGATCGACTTTCAAGGAAGTACACCAATTAAAGTTAACAGTTAACAGTTAACTGTTAACTGTTAACACTCCACCTTTAGACTCGACCTCGGAGCATCTGAGCCATTTCGTTCGGGAACGGCGAGTTCTCTACACAAAGTTCTTCAGTAATCCGACCTTCTTGATAAAGACCGTAGAGCGACTTATTCATCGTCGTCATGCCTTCATAAGTATCTTTGATCATGATTTGATTGATTTCCTCATTCTGGCCCTTGAGAATGTATTCCTTAACCACGTCGGTATTGATCATAACGTCGTGGAAAGCAGCCCGCTTCCCGTCTGTGGTTTTGCACAGCAGTTGAGCAATAATCGCCACTAGGGATTCGGAAATTGAAACCCGTATGGCATCCTGTTCTTCCGCCCCGAACATATCAAGAATCCGGTTCAGGGTCTTAACGGCACTGTTGGTGTGCAGGGTTCCTGCAACTAAGTGACCGGTTTGAGAGGCTTTGAGGGCGATTTCCACCGTCTCTCTGTCCCGAATTTCTCCTACTAGCAGCATATCCGGGTCTTGTCGCAGAGCGCCTTTGAGAGCGCTCATAAACTTGAGGGTGTGCCTGCCGACTTCCCGGTGCTTGATCAAGGATTTTTTGCTTTCGTGTACGAATTCTACGGGGTCTTCGATCGTGATGATGTTGTAGGCTTTATTCTTATTGATGTAGTCGATCATCGCGGCCAAGGTGGTAGACTTACCCGAACCTGTCGGGCCTGTCACCAAAATGAGCCCTTTGTGGTAGCCGCATATTTTCCTAAATACCTCCGGCAGTTTCAATTCCTCCAGTGTCATTATTTTGGCAGGAATTAGCCGCAGCACCATTGCCGGGCCGGCCAAGGAGTCCATGCAACTGATCCGAATGCGGACGAACCCGAAGTCGAAAGCGCCGTCAAAGTCTAGAGTTTTTTGGAAAATTTCAATTTCTTCATCGCTCATGCACTCCCGCAACCAGCCAAAAAACGTATCTAAATCCGTCGGTGGATAGCCGATGTCGGCAATCTCGCCCCGGGTGCGGAAGCGGGGAACTTCGTTTACTCCGAGGTGAAGGTCGGATACTCCTTCTTCTTTGGCTCGGATTACTAGCTCTTTCAAAGTCGGAACTCCGCCGCTGCTAGAGTTCGGGTTTTTAGGTGTGGCGAAGGATTGCGGCGGCGGTGCTGGTGCTGGTGCTGGTGCTGGTGCCGGCGGCGGTGCTGGTGGCATTCCTGCTGCTCTGGGGGGCATCCCTGGAGCTGGAGGGCGGGGTATTCCGGGCAGTGGGGGAGCTCCGGGTACGGGCGGGCGAGGAGCTGGCGGATGCTGTTGTGTCATATGCGCTACCTTAAGTTGGTGAGAAGGCTGACTCGAACAGATGATTTGTGGGAGTTGGACAATGCCGATCGCCATTGTGCGGGTCTTGCACAAAAGCTTGACTGTTCTACTCAGTCTATCCTAAGAGGGAGTCATAATGCTTCACTAATAAGGAAATATTATGCCAATTGGAGGATGCGAGCGCTCTCGCTCTACGGCGGAATATGGATTTTCTACATTTTTGGAGAATTTTTTTAATGAAAAGAGTTTTCCGCAACCAGTAAGTATAAATTGATACTTTAGCCCACTATTAAGGACTTAAACCGATGAATTCTGTCGATCGGGCTTTTACTCCAGCTCTGGAGTTGGCGGAGTCGATCCGCACCCTGGAAGTGTCGCCTTTAGAAATTGTCAATCTCTACTTGGAACGGATCGATCGATTAAACCCCGAGCTGGGCAGTTATTTTACTGTAACGGCCGAGCGGGCGATCGCCCTGGCTAAATCTCAAACCGAAAAACTAGCTGGGTTAAACAAGCCACAGGAATTGCCACCTTTTTTCGGAGTGCCGATCGCCATTAAAGACTTGACACCCGTTACCGGCGTTCCCTGTACCTACGGCACTCAGGCTTTGCTGGGTAACATCTCTGCCTACGACGAGTCAGTAGTCTGGCGGATCAAAGCAGCGGGATTTAACATTCTGGGGAAAACAGCAACCTCTCAAATTGGCTCATTACCTTACACCGAACCAGAAGGTTTCCCACCGGCGCGCAATCCCTGGAATTTAGACTATACGCCCGGAGGTTCCAGCGGAGGCTCAGCGGCGGCTGTAGCAGCGGGTTTGTGCGCGATCGCCCAAGGTTCAGACGGCGGCGGTTCGATTCGAGGCCCAGCTTCCTGCTGCGGTTTAGTAGGCATTAAACCGTCGCGGGGGCGAGTTTCCTGGGCACCTGTCGGAGATTACCTCAGTGGCATTTCTGCCAACGGCCCACTGGCGCGCACTGTAGCTGACGCCGCCGCACTTTTGGACGTGATGTCAGGCTACACAACAGGCGATCCGTACTGGCTACCCGATTCAAATCCGACGTTTCTAGAGGCTTCCCGTCAAAAGTCGAGCAAACTGCGAATCGCTTTTTCTACCACTATTTCCCCTGTGGGCGAGGCTTCGGCTACCTGTCAGCAAGCGGTACTCGAAACAGTAAAATTATTGACAGATTTGGGTCATGATGTCGAACCTGGATGCCCGGATTTTACGGGTTTAATCGAACCATTTATCGCAATTTGGCAGTCGGGGGCGGCGGCAAGCGGCATTCCAGGCCCTGCTTTGGAACCGATGAATCGCTGGCTGTTAGAAAGAACTATTTCGGCTGGGGAATATTTGCGGGCGGTGAATCAAATGCAGGTTATTTCACGGCGGATTGTGGGATTCTTTGAAAAATTTGATGTGTTAGTTTTGCCGACTTATCTGCACTCCCCCATCCGGGTTGGGGAGTGGGCGGATTTGAGTTTTGAAGAAACTTTGCAGCGGATCATTCATTGGATTGCTCCTTGTCCGCCGTTTAATGCTAGCGGTTTGCCTGCGATCGCACTTCCTGCTATTTTAGATGACAACGGCTTGCCCGTGGGAATTCAAATTATCGGGCGGCCGGCGGCGGAAGCAACTTTAATTGCTTTAGCGGCGCAGATGGAAGCGGCGAAACCTTTCCCGGTTTTAGATTTTAAATAGGGAAGAGCAAGGGATAAAAGCACGTTTCCCTTTTTTATGGGTATGCCAAATCAGGATTTGTCCGCGGGGAACAAGAAATCCGGTTTTTGGCATAAATTTCTATTGACTGTTGACTGTTTGACATTTGAACAATACCGATGCAACGGCAAACGAGAGGATTGAGAAAGGGGACAAATTTCAGGTTGAATTCTTGTAAAATATAAGGTACTTCTTATTAAATTACTTGAATTTTTTGGGAAAGAGTGTAAAATTTAGTCAAATTCATTCTAGGTCGCGGGTGTATCAAAAAAAATAGCCTATGTTTAAGACAGCAGGACTGTTTGAAGAAAACCCTATTCAGGGAAATGTTGCGGGTGTTTCAGCGGAAATAGTAGACTTATTCAGTAATTTCGATCGCTTAAATCGGATCGGCAAAATTGCCGTCGGCGATACCAATGGTTTATTTGATACCAGCTACGATTTGACTCAAAAACCCGATTGGCCGGCTGCTGCGACTGGTAGTGCGATCGACCTTTTTGAGCCATTCACCGACTTCGGTCTCCAATCGTCAGGAGGCGACAATCTTAAAGTTGATAGTAGTCTAAAATCCCAGACGGCTGTCTCCACTCAAGCTCAGACAGACGAACTGACAGGGATGGATTTTGCTGTTGGCGATAGTGGTGGCGGGCCAGAACTCACCCTATCCCAAACTTCTTCCCTATTTCCTGATGAAAACTGGGCTTTCAATTTTACAGATTACACCATCGAACACCAAGGTTTAAACACCCTAAACCTCAAAGTTGGTTACGGATTAAAACCGGGAATTACCCAGAACGAATATCCCGATTTTGTACCCATTTACCAAAGTATTGATAACTTCCTAGTTAACTACCCGAACGAAACAGATTTTTGGGAAATTGTTAACAAAAATTTGACGGAAAAGGTGCTTAATGAAAATCCGGTACTGACAGATGTTACGATTCAACTTGAAGTTTTGCCAACGGAGATATTGCCCTACGAGCTAGCAAGTACAGTTTTCCGCAGTCGTTCCGGTCAAATCAAAGAAGATGCTAATTTTTCCTTAAAAGACTACGCAATCAATCACCAAGGATTAAATACGCTCAATCTCGATGTCGCTTACCAGTATAAGCCGGGAATCGCTCCTAATGAATATCCCGATTTCGTGCCAATATACAATAGCATTGATAATTTTTTAACCACCTATCCGAACGAAACAGATTTTTGGGAAATTGTCAATAAAAACTTAACTCAAAATATCCTAAACGAAAATCCTGCCTTGGCGGCAATTAAGATAGATTTCAACGTTTTGCCAAGCCAAAACGTGCCCTACAACCAAACCAGCAAAGTTACTCGCACTCAAGCCAGCAATCCTCAAGGAACTTTCCTAGTTGGCAATAGCAGGGGAAATAATGTACTTCGGTTTGACGGCAATACCGGCAATTTTCTAGGCGAATTTATTCCAGCGGGAAGCGGCGGTTTGTCCAATCCAGATACGATCGTTTTTGGGCCAGATGGCAACGGCGATGATAAGTCGGACATTTACGTTAGTAGCGGCGAAAAGCCCGGAAATTCGGGAGAACCGACAGCATCTGCGGTATTGCGGTATGACGGAATTACGGGCGCATTTATTGACAAGTTTGTCGGCGATAATCCGAACACGGCGGTCGATGAAACTGGCGGATTGTTTCGCCCTTACGGTTTAGCTTTTGGCCCTGACGGTAATTTTTATGTCAGCAGTTTTTTGAGGGACCAAATTATCCGATATAACGGCAAAACAGGACAGTTTATTGATGTATTTGCTTCGGGAAATCAGCAAGCGGGAGGATTGAATGGCCCGAACGGTTTACTGTTTGCTCCTGACGGCAATTTGTATGTGACAACGCAGGGGAGTGTTGCGAGCAACGGTAAAGCAGATTTTAGCGCAAGTTTCCCCAGTCAGGTGCTGCGCTACAACCCGCAAACCCGGCAGTCAAGTATCTTTGCTTCGCCCGATCCTTCACCTCGGAGTCAGGGATTTGCAAGTCTTTTGGGAATGGCAATCGGGCCCGCTGACGGCGACCTTTATGTCAGCGATTTTGCTAACGATATCAGGCGCTACAATTTAAAAAGTGGGGAATTGGTCAAGGTTTTATCTACCAATTATACTGATACTTCGCCCAGTAGCAATTATGTAGGTAGTTTGGCCTTTTCGCCGATCGGCAATTTGTTTGCAGTTGGCTTTGACAACCGCGCTAATGCTAACGGTGCCGGCGCGGTTTTGCGGTATAACGGCCAGACTGACGAACCGCTGCCAATATCGGGGAATCCGGGGTCGAGTAACAGTTCTATTTTTGTCCCTCCCGACAGCAAGCTAGAGCGTCCAATAGGAATTGCTTTCTTTCCGTCCGATGCTCAACTGACGGAGAAATGGAATTTTACATTGACAAATTACCCAATTAATCATCAAGGGTTAAACAACCTGAATATTGATGTAAATTATAAGTACCAAGAGGGGATTCAAAATTATCAGTATCCTGATTTTGTGCCTATTTACAAGAGCATTGACAATCTTTTAGTTAACTACCCGAACGAAACAGATTTTTGGGAAATTGTCAACAAAAATCTGACCGAAAAAGTGCTTTCTGACAATCCGGCAATTTTGTCTGTGACGGTTAATTTGGACGTTTTACCGACCAACCAATTGCCTTACGAGCGCAGCAGTACCGTTACTCGCACTCAAGATCGTAAATTAGGCGAAGCCTGGGATTTCAAGCTTCCTAATTACTCGATCGATCACCAGGGTTTGAATAACCTCAATATTGATGTCAAATATCAGTACAAACCAGGAATTACGCAGGATGAGTATCCCGACTTTGTGCCGATTTACAAAAGCATCGACAGTTTCTTGACTAATTATCCCAATGAAACGGATTTCTGGGAAATTCTTAATAAAAGTTTGACGCAAAAGCTGCTAGCCGAAAATCCGGCTTTGGATTCGTTGCAAATTAATCTGGAGGTTTTGCCGACAAACAGATTGCCTTACGAGCGAGCTAGTATTGTGTCAATCGCTTAGCCTATAATTGAAAATTAGATGGACAAATCTTGACAACAAATACATACTTAGCTACCGTAAGGGTACGGTTAAGTAGGTTGCGTAAAAATATGGTTTTTTCGCGTCTAAGACTAACCCATTTAAATAGTCTGTTGTGATGAAAACCCCGGTTTTTTTAAGAAACCGGATTTCTGAATTAGGAGCGAGTTTGCCAAGCTGCATCTGGGGATATATGTCTGTGTCCCTTGCATTTGATACCTAAATAGTGGTGGACGCAAATAGGAGCAAAAACCTGGTTTCGGCGTTAACGTCGATCGCTCACAACCTGTTATTTTGACTCTTAATCGGCTTTTTGTGCCTCCAGACAAAAATATAGTTTTTTTAATCGGAGTTCGCGATCCACCCAATTTCTAGTCATCAAACCCATATTTTACCAATAAACCGACTTACTCGCGCCCAGTCCTACTTATTACCAATTACGCTGTAATATATTGAGAATACCTCTTTAGATTGATAGACATTTTGATTATTTCCTTTTAAATATGGTAGCAGTTCGCTGCCAATATTTAGGGTGAAATTTATGTTAACTTCCGGGCCAATTACCGCCCCCGTTCCCGTTTTTCTAGTTCTTTTAGCAATCATGCTACTCGCGCCGCTGTTATTTGAGCGCTTGCGATTGCCGGGAATAGTCGGTTTAATTATTGCTGGCGTAATTGTCGGGCCCAACGGTCTAAATTTGCTGCAACGAGACGCTACTATTGTTTTGTTAGGTACTGTAGGATTGCTGTTTTTGATGTTCCTAGCGGGACTGGAAACTAGCCTCGACGACCTCAAACTGAATGCGGACAAAGCTGTCATATTTGGGCTGGCTACTTTTTCGCTACCGATGATATTGGGGACGGGAGCGATGCTGCTGTTGGGATATAGCTGGCTGGCTTCAATTTTAGTCGCTTCTTGTTTCGCTACGCACACACTTTTAGCGCTGCCAATTCTCACCAAATTGGGATTGATGCGAACTCAGACTATTACTACGACTTTGGGCGGGACTTTAATTACGAATGTGTTGGGGCTGTTGGTGCTGGCAATTGTTGTCAAAGCTTTCAAAGGAAATCTCACTCTCGATTTTTGGCTGGTTCTGATTCCATCTCTTGCTATCTACACTTTTGGTACTTTGTGGGGAGTCCCCAAAATCGGTCGCTGGTTTTTTAAGAAATTCGGACATGACGAAAATGCCGAATTTATATTTGTATTGGCTACCCTGTTTGTAGTTTCTTACGCAGCAGAACTAATTGAGATTGAGGCAATTATTGGTGCGTTTCTCTCGGGAATTGCCATTACTCAAATTATTCCGAAAATGAGTCCGCTGATGAATCGGATTGAGTTTATTGGCAATACGCTGTTTGTGCCGTTTTTTCTGATTTCTGTGGGGATGTTAATTGACCCGCTAATTTTGGTGAAGCAGCCGCAGTCTTTGTTGGTGGCTGCGGTGATGATTTTAGCAGAGGTGGTGAGCAAGTTTTTGGCAGCTTGGCTACCGGGGAAATTATTTCGTTTTGAGTTTCCGAACATTATGGTAATGTTCGGTCTGTCTGTTGCTCAAGCTGCTTCTACTTTGGCGGCGATTACGGTTGCTTTTGACATTAAATTGGTCGATCGCGTAACGGTGAACGGCATCATTGCCATGATTTTAGTAACTTGTGTCGCTTCTCCTTGGATTGTATCTCGGTGGGGTCAACAAATGCAGCAGCCGGGGTCGAGTTTGCCGACTGGTACTTCGGGAAAGAATTCATGGGGAGATCGAGTTTTAGTGCCTGTTGCTAATCCGAGTACGGAAGATAATTTGCTGCGTTTGGCTTTGATTTTAGCAAAAAGCTCTCAGGGAACTTTGCTGCCACTGCATATTTTGTCCGATCGCGGGGAAGCAATTTCGCCCGCAGATAAAATGCAGCAAACTCAACTTTTGACGGCTGCGGAAACTGTGGCCCATGCTGCTGCTTGTGCGGTTGAACCGATCGCGAGGATAGATGATGCGATCGATCGCGGAATCCTGCGGAGTGCAACCGAACGCGAGGCTAGTTTAATAGTTTGCGGTTGGAAGGGATTTTCCACGACTCGCGACAATTTTTTTGGCAGCATCATTGACAATGTGGTAAGGCGATCGCCCGTACCCGTACTGATTGCTCGATTTCCCGATCCTATCCAGAATACAGCCAGAGTTATTTTGGCGGTCACTGACAGCGAGTTAACTCAGTTTGGATTTCAGGAAACGGTGGATATTGCTAAAAGTTTGGCCGACGAACTCAAGGCGACTTTGCAAGTGGTGTTGGTGACAACAAAACGGGAAAAAAGCAACAAAAGTGCGGCGGAGGTGGAAATTCTTTCTGAGATACCGGTAAATCGGGTGCGGGGAAATTTTATCAAGCTAGTTTCGCAGCAGTTGTTAGAACACGATTTGCTGATTTTAACAGCAATTTCTCACCAACAGAAATTGTGGGAACAACCGGGAGCTCTTAAAGAACCGGAAGCGATCGCTCGGGCTCACCCAGATATTTCCATGCTTGTTGTTTATTTTCCTGTATCTTGAGGAAGATTTTAACCGCAGATGATGTTCTGTATCTGGATTCATCTGCGGTTAAGATTTAATCCTAATGCAACGGAATTGCTAGGATAAATTCCGTTGCTTTCCCCGGTTCGGAAATACACTCGGTTTACCGTATTTTTCGGTAAGAATTTTATAGCGAATCTATAATACCAATTCGGTACTTTTCCCTTGCAGCAATTGGGCTTAATACATTAAGTAAATGGCTATCTTCCTTTGCTTGGCAATTCTATGTAATGAGTTCTCGAACTCCAAGTTTAGCTTTATAGGCGGGCAGGATTCCCACCCCACAAGCTTTTAAACAGACAGCAGCTTATACCATTTGTGCTTTTAGATTAAAGGATTGGGAATGACTGATGACCGTCTGGTTTGGAGCTTACCTACAGTTGCATTATTGTTTTTTTAACTGGTATTAGCAAATATAAAAGTATAAATAGAGACGGATAAAATTAAAACCTCTTTTCACTCCCCAAGTTTGTATTTTTACGGCTGCTGATTAAAAAATCATTCAACTCCTCATCATCATTAGCACCGACAACAGAAGTGCAATTAGGTGCGGAATGGGCGATCGGGAAGTAAATATGCCCAGAGGGCTTGACGATCGCGCCTCAAGTTAGACAATTTTTCGGCATAGGGGAAAATTTTGAGAATATGGTGATATATCTCCTCTAGTTCAATAAGGTAAAAATGAGCATCAGACCAGCTTTCAGATGGTTTTCTTCGGTGGCGAGTGTTTTGGGTTCGATCGCGATGGGTACTTTCAGTGCTGTGACATCTACTGTAAAACCGGCAGAAACGGTTGTTGTTGTCCGCAAAGGTATTTTAGAATTGTCAATATCGGTTGCAGATTTGCGCGAACTCGCAGAAACAGGGAAAGTCCCCGAAAAACTGCAAGCTTACGCCAATCTCCTGTCCTCCGAACAGCGGAGTCAAATCTTTCGAGCGCTGCAAGCAAAAATTCCCCTAAATGTAGTCGGCCTGAGCAACTTGCTAAATACCGGCATCGGCACTGCAATCCTGACGGATTTGACTACAGTCATACCCAGGCGCGACGGTGCCGGTGTGGAAGCGCTGCGATCGGCTCTGGTGCTGGGAGCCAAAGCCCCGGAAGGCTTATCGGTATTGAGTTTCATTGAATCTTATCCCAGCTCGCGCTTAGTGGTGGATCTCGATCGAGCTTTCGCTGTTTTGGGAAATTTGAACGTAAGTTTTTGGCAAACTCAGCGGTTTATGACGGCGATCGCACCTCAGTTAGCAGCGGTTAAACCTGCCCTGAACCTGCCTTTCGACCCGAGCCAGCGCGGCCCTAATTGCGTGCGGGTAAGGGCGCTAGATTTGAACGATAGCGCCCGCAATCGACCTATTCCGGTTGATGTCTACTGGTCGAGAGCTGCGACCGCCGACAAACCGACGATCGTCTTTTCTCACGGTTTGGGTTCTGTGCGCACGGATTTGCGCTACTTAGCCGAGCATTTGGCGTCTCACGGCTATGTGGTAGCAGCTTTAGAACATCCGGGAAGCAATGAAACGAATACTAATGCTGCGATCGCGGGTAAGTCTCCCTTGCTAGCTCCTCAAGAGTTTTTAGACCGTCCCAAAGACATCAGTTTTGTGCTCGACGAACTGACAAAATTGAACCAAACTGATGATAATTTGCAGGGGAAAATCGCGATCGACCGATCGGTAATTATTGGCTATTCCTTCGGCGGCGCTACAGCCTTGTCCTTGGCCGGTGCCGAACTGCAATTGAGCGGACTCAAACAAAGGTGTCAGGGGGATTTGATGGGGTTCAGCTTGGGCGAAGGCATTCAGTGCGCCGCGGCCGCATTGCCTGCTGAACGCTATCAATTGCGGGATGCGAGGATTAAAAGGGCGATCGCCATGAATCCGATCGCATCATTATTATTTGGAGAAACGGGTTTAAGTGCAATTCAAATTCCCACCTTAATAGTAGCATCTTCTGCCGACAAAACAACTCCCGCCTTAGCCGAACAAATTGCCTGCTTTCCGAAAATTCCATCTCCTAAATGGCTAGTCGGTTTTGTAGGAGGAACCCACTTAAGCGTCAAAGATCCGAGTACAACTTTAGACCAAGTTCGCAGGCCTAGTACAGGAATTACTGGCGATGAACTTGTCGGCGACCAAGCTGTTAGCATACGCAATTATATTAAAGCTGTAAGTTTGGCCACGGCCGCTCAACTAACGGCAGAAGCTGACAAATATGCAGTTTTTCTAACATCAGAATACGCGCAATTTGCTTCCACACCGGCAATCCCTGTGCGGCTGGTAACAGAAATTTCCCCGGAAATTAATGCAGTCGTGCAAACTTTTATTCAAGGGAATAAGTAGTCATTAGTCATTAGTCATTAGTCATTAGTCATTAGCTAATAACTAAGGGTTAAGACTTGTACTAAGACGGATAAACCGGGTTTTTCAACAGGAATTACACTTGCATATGTATATTTAGGGTGGGCAATGCCCACCTTATACCAATCCGCACTAAAAACCCCTTTATAAGACTCGGCGATTGAAATCGCACTCTGCACTTGCCTGTCGTCCCTCTCTGCGGACTAATAAATAAAGGAAATATTTAAGCCGGGTGTCGTATTGCGACCTAGCAGCCTTTCCTTTTGTGTGCGCCGCCGCTTAGACCCAGGGTGTATGTTTCTTCTTAAGCTGTTTCTGATATATTTTGTCCGTGCAAGGGCAAAATATAACAAAGCGCTTTCACAAACTCTACTCCCAAACTGCCATGCCTAAAAAAAATTTTATCCCGCTGTTGCTGCTGTTTGCAGTCCTGTTTACCCTTTACGGTGACACTTTAACTTTTCTCCCCAAACCTGTAAGAGATACTAGCGTAGCAAGTCGAAAGTTCTTCGTCGGGTTGTGGCCGAATTGGCTGAGACCGAGAGATTTCAACGAGCAAAGGCAACAGGATATTGATAAATTGCAAAAAAGTCCTAGTCCCAGTCCCTAGTTTTGATTTACTAACAAGAAACCAAGTTTCTCTAACAATACCTAGCCATTTTCTTGTAGGTTGAGTTAAGCAAAGCGAACCCTACGCTTCGCTTCGCCCAACCTTACAATTTTAGATTTTAGATGAGAGATTTTTTATCGACTCTCTAATCTGTAATCGATTAAACTTAAGATTTGAGATTTTCCTCCAAGCGGTAAGGTGCGCAGTGCGCACCCTACATAATTAGGTTCTGCGTTCAGGACTGTTTTAGATTGGTTGTCCCATCTAAAATCTAAAATCTAAAATCTAAAATTGATTAAGCGTGCTTTTTCAACCAGCTAAACATAGCTCGCAAATCTTTACCAACTTCTTCAATAGGATGTTCTGCTTCCTGACGGCGCATGGAGGTAAAGCCCGGTTTGCCGGCTTGGTTTTCCAGAACGAATTCGCGGGCAAATTGGCCGGATTGAATTTCGCTGAGAATTTTGCGCATTTCGGCGCGGGTTTGATCCGTGACGATGCGGGGGCCGCGAGTTAAATCGCCGTATTCTGCGGTATTGGAGATGCTGTCGCGCATTTTGGCGAGGCCTCCTTCTACTACTAAGTCAACGATAAGTTTAACTTCGTGCAAACATTCAAAATAAGCTAATTCCGGTTGGTATCCGGCGTCAACTAAAGTTTCAAATCCAGCTTTAATTAATGCGCTCAAACCGCCGCACAAAACTACTTGTTCGCCAAAAAGATCCGTTTCTGTTTCTTCGCGGAAAGTCGTTTCAAGGATGCCGGCTCTGGTGCCGCCGATACCTTTAGCATAGGCCATTGCCCGATCGCGCGCTTGACCGGAAGCATCTTGATATACTGCAAACAAACTAGGAACACCTTCCCCTTGTTCGTAAGTCCGCCGCACCAAGTGTCCGGGGCCTTTGGGGGCAACCATTACTACGTCTACATTGGCAGGGGGAACAACTTGGCCGAAGTGAATGTTAAAACCGTGAGCAAATGCTAAAACATTTCCTTCTGAAAGGTTCGGTTCGATTTGTTCTTTGTAAATAGTTTTTTGAACTTCATCGGGCAATAAAATCATGATGAAGTCAGCGGCGGCGGCTGCTTTGTCTACCGGGTGAACTGTTAAACCCGCGTCGGTTGCTTTGGCGGCAGATTTGCTACCGGGATACAAACCGACAACGACATTCATGCCGCTGTCTTTGAGGTTGAGGGCGTGGGCGTGTCCTTGGGAACCGTAGCCGATGATAGCAATCGTTTTGTTGGCTAAGAGGTCTAGGTTCGCGTCGGTGTCGTAATACATACGGGCCATAGTGCTTGTCTCCTGAGATGCAAATTGGGTGATATACTGCAAAACTCTCATTTTATCAAAGTAGGGTACTTTTTTTTGCAGAATTTTTCAGATTAAGATTTCGACGGGGGAAAATAAAGGGCGATCGTCCTGAATTTAGCAGGCTTTGTCGCCGAGTCTGCGATCGTCAAATATAATTGTTAATAGCGTGCTGTGCATTTGGAAAAACCTCACATCTTGCACCATTCTCAAGAACAGGCAAGATGCCTGTTTCACAAAGAGTGAATTTTCTCGCTTCACAGGCATCTTGCCTGTTCATAAAAAGCTGATTGAGAATGGTGCAACATCTCAGACAAACGCAACTAACTAACTTTTTTAAGATGAAAATAAAAGCAATACATCATGTCGCGATTATTTGCTCGGATTACGAAGCGTCGAAGAAATTTTATGTAGAAATCTTAGGATGTTCCATTATCAAAGAAACTTTCCGAACCGAGAGGAATTCTTACAAACTAGATTTGCGAGTCGGCAACGGCGACACCATTGAGCTTTTCTCATTTCCCCATCCTCCTGAAAGAGTTAACAATCCTGAAGCTTGCGGTTTGAGACATTTAGCTTTTGCAGTTGAGGACATAGAAGCATCCGTTGCTTACTTAAAATCCCAACAAGTAGAAGTAGAAGAAATTCGCTTTGACGAGATTACTGAAAAACGGTTTACCTTTTTTAGAGATCCAGACAACTTACCGTTAGAAATTTATGAACTTTAGAGCAACAGCCCAGGTAAAAAAGCTTAGCAAGAAAGGGAAATAATGGACAGTATTATCAGAAACACAATCACGATCGGATTGCCTGCTTTAATGCTATTTATAGCTATAGCAGCTACAGGTAAAACAGGTGACGCAGCCGTTTGGTCGGGTTTGGTCAAAGTAGGCGGTTCCTTTGGTATGCTGATCGGTTTAGGTGTGTTGGTATTTGTAGGATTTGTTGCCAATTCGTTTAGTTATTTTGTGATAGATAGCTTGCTGGTGAGATTTTATCAAAAGCGGCGAGAGTTAGAACAGCCAGAACAACTGGTAATAGAAATTGATAAATTGCCGATTACCAACGACCTCAAAATTAAGCTGAAATGGGCGGTAATGCACAGCATACCCAACAAAAACCTTAGCTTAAAGCACGTAATTTTAAAATGGTTTATTATCGCAGCAACTGTAAATGCCCTATTTTCAATAGTCGGTTATTTAGGAAAAATAAACATTTTTTTTGAATTGAGTTCTCATTTTAAACTACAATATCTGCTGGTTAGTTTCTCTACTTTGATATTCTTCGCTCTGGTGCGCTCAAAAAAAAGATGGTTGCTGGTGAGCGCATTTTGCATTATCATTAATTTGGCGGAAATTGTTCCTTGGTACTTTCCAGCGCCAGCATTTGCAGGAGCAACTCCCGCACAAAACTTGCGGATTTTGCATTCAAATGTTTTAACGAATAACCGACGCTATTCTGAGGTGATATCGCTGGTAAAAGCAGAACAACCTGATATCGCGGTTTTTGTAGAAGTCAACCCGTCTTGGGCAAAAGAATTAGCGGTTTTAAGCGAGATATTTCCTTACTCTTGCCGTTATCAAGAATCTGAGAGATTTGGCAGTGCCATCTACAGCAAGCTGCCTTTAGAAAATACTTCTGTTAAAGCCTTTTCCAAGCAAAGAAAGAGCTTGTTGGCGGATGTTCAATTTCAAGGTAAAATCATTTCTCTGATTCTTGCTCATCCGACTGTGCCGATCAAACAGCACAGTTTTATCGATCGCAACCAACAGCTAACAGCCATCGGCGAGTATGCAGCCCAAGTAAAAAATCCGCTAATTGTGGTTGGGGATTTCAATACCACAATGTGGTCGCCATTCTACAAAAATATGGTAAAAACCGGAAACCTGCGAAATGCGCGATCGGGCTTTGGCATTTTACCGACTTGGCCGACTTTTATGCCGCTGGCTTATATTCCGATCGATCACTTTCTAGTCAGCAAAGAAATAGGTGTTTTGAAAATTCGTACTGGCCGAAATGTTGGTTCGGATCATTTGCCATTAATTACAGATTTGGTCATTTGAAAACAGGATTTGATATTTCCTAACAAATTATTGATTCACTTAGGACTAAAGTTAACTGGCAGCATAAAAGTCGATTCCAGTGTGCCATTTGGTCTTAGTCCTAAAAGTAACAACAATGCGAATTTTTGACCTTCAACCGTGATATCCGAAACAGGTTCAAACGAGAGCGCTTTCCTATAGAAATCCTGGGAGCGATCGGCATCTTTCACCATCAATGCAATGGCTCGAATTTTTTGCATTTGTATAGGGGCATTATTCAACAACTTTCGAGTGCTTTATCTAAACTCCAGGCAGCTCCGATCGCAGCCAGATGCGAAAAAACTTGGGGAAGATTTCCCAATTCCTCGCCGCTAGGCTACGTTTGCTCGGCCTCAAGTCTAGATGTGCTAATTAATACAAAAGCACTTATCCTAGCCACGATGGGTTCATTGCGGTACTGTCAAATTGGTTGGTAGTTTTATACAGTTCGTATTGCCCTTTTGCCGCCGCCTCGCGAGTGCGATTCAGCATCGCCGCAACTTGTGCTCGATCCATCGGCTTAAACGTGCGAGCGGCCTCAAACGCTTGATCGAGGAGTTGCATACTATCAATGCCAGTAATCACAACTGAAGTAGGCAGATTCATCGCATAGTGGAGACATTCGATCGGACTTACTGTATTGCTTCTAAGCACGTAAGGGTCGCCCATAGATTTCATCCCCAATACACCTATTTGGTTCTTCACCAGCACCGGCAGAACTTGTTGCTCAAAACTTCTAAAATGAGCATCCATCACGTTTAGCGGCATCTGTACCGCGTCAAAACGGAAATTGTTTTGAGCGGCAATTTCCAGCACTCGTAGATGAACCAAAGGGTCTTTGTGTCCTGTAAACCCGATGTAGCGAATCTTGCCCGCCTTCTGCGCTTCTACTACGGCTTCCATAGCGCCGCCGGGAGCAAAAATGCGATCCGGGTCTTCCATCCGAATAATTTCGTGATGCTGCATCAGGTCGATGCGATCGGTCTGCAACGCCTTCAGCGACTCGTCAATCTGCATCATAGCAGCGCCCTTCGTGCGGCCGTCAATCTTGGTCATCAGGAAGGCCTTTTGCCGGTAGCCATCCTTCAGCGCTTGCCCCATCCAGCGGTGGCTGCGTCCGTTGTGATAATCCCAGGAGTTGTCCATGAAATTGATGCCGCGGTCGATCGCACTGCGAATGAGCTTAATACTTTCTTGCTCCTCTCGAAGCCGTCCGATATGGTGTCCCCCCAAGCCGATCGCAGACACTCGCTCTCCCGTGCGTCCCAGCGTCCTGTAACTCATCTCGCCGCTTTGGGTTTGAGCTTGGGCAACTGCACTTTCAGCGTATACTTGGGTCGGTTCATCTTGAGCTAACAAAGGTTTGAAAAACCCTTCGGAAGCTGCCAGCCCTGCTGCAACTAAACCCGAAGCAGAAGTTACTTTTAACAAATTGCGTCTGCTGATATTCATAAATTTCTCCTTGTAATTCCGTGTGGTTTGAGGATGTTGCAAAAACACTTTTGATGCTGGGCTGCAACCTGTCATCTAGTTAGTTGCGCGATTTCAGGAGTGAGGCGATGATCGTGCGGACGATTCGGCGAAGTCTCACCCAGTAAAGAAATCAGCAGCGCACTGAACCCGATTAAACTAAGAACGAAGTTTGCAGCGTGTGCAGATTCCCACTGGCTACGCAGCCGCAGCCAGTCCGATGGTATAGATTGAGGGGTTGCCTGCTCAATTACAACATTCACAGGCTCGATGAATAGGAAGAAGACCACCGGGAAAGCCAGCGCCAAGCAGATTGTGCCAATTAATGTCCAGTAAAAAACTTGTCGGTGTTTGCGGACAAGGAACGTTAATACGGCTGCCGAGGTCAGCATCCCAAGCGTGATGAACGCACCCGGACCGGGCATTCCAAAGTATCGGTACAGAGTATTTTGGAGCGTCACGTAGAGCGGCCCGTCATACTGCATTTTGGCTGGCAGTTCTAACGCATGGGAGAACTCCAAACCCATGAAAAGTGCAACAAGAATAATAGTAATAAAGCGCCAAATTCTCAGAAACACGGTTAATCCTCTTCTGTTTCATAAAGTAGTTTGTAGGCATTGCCCATAAATCCTTCAAAGTTTAGCGTTTACTACTCTCTTGCGTTAATGACTGGGTAAGCAAAACTGGGCGATATCCGTGAAAGCAGAGCTAAACTTTTACTTTTCCCAACCTCTATCTCAAAGCATCGCCCTCTATTCCTTTCAAAGTTTCAGGTGTGGCAGAAGTTGAGTTGCTAAAAGAAGAATTGGAGCGATGCAGTCTATATCAACTTCGCTACGAAGCTTTTCTTCTAGCTCACCTGCATGAGTATCACTCAACTGAATACGCTGCGAGATTCCTGCATTATTGATTAATAAGTTCAAATTGGGCAAATGAGCAAGAGAAGAGGAGTCGTAGGTATCGAGGTTGGCGATGACCCAACCGCCGTGGAAATAGACAAGCACGGGGAAGGGGCCTTGTCCCTGCAGCTTGTAAATACGCGCCAACAGATCACCCGCTGGGCCTGGTATGAGTTGATGGCTGAGATCGCCAACCATTTCCACTGCAGGTTGTCCGCGTTTGGCAAGCACGCCCATTACTGCATCTGTCGGCGTGGGGTTGTTGCGAGCGTTCATCGGGGACTGTTTCTCAATAGGCGGTGCTTTTTCACAAACTCCTCCAATAAATAATAATGAGCCGTGCGATCGCGTCTTTCCAAAGAACGAGCGCGCTTTGCGTGTTTGAGGCTACTTTTCTAGCATTCCAAGCAACCGCTCGCGCGATCGCCCGGAATGCCAACGCGCTTACTTCACTGGGTGACTGCGGACAGGGTAGTTCACCGCAGTGCTACAGGTTGGGCATTAATCCGAACTCGAAACAGGCTGTAGGGTTTCTGGCGCAAATCCTGACCGTTGTGATACCTGGCTTGGCGATGGAGTTGATTTGCCGTGAAATAAAGATAACCATCCTGCGCCACTGAAAGGGTGTCAGGCCACAGCACTCGCGGGTCATGCACCAGCCGTTCGATCGTGCCGTCTGGCAAACGACGCTGTATCGCATTCTGTTCGTAGTTCGTCAGGTAAATGCGGTTTTGAGCATCCGACTCCAAGCCATCGGAAGCTCCTCCCTTCTCGCCGCGATCCACTACCGTCTTTGCCACCTCTTGGTCAGACAACCGCTCATCCGCTAGCGCATCAACATCAACGCTGTAGAGCCGTCGTCCGGCAAGCGGACAGTAGAACAATTGCTTCCCATCGGCACTAATTGCAATCCCGTCGGCACCCATCTTGATTGGGCTGGGCGGTTGACCCGGTTGACGATTCATAATAGGCATCCCTTCCACACTGGGTAGAAAATTGGGGACTGCTTTCGTGGAAGGATGGTCGTTCAACCGCCGCCAACTTCTGCCGGAGTCCAAGTCAACCACAATAATTCCATTGGGCCCCTTGTCGGACGAGTCGGTGATGAATGCCATTCCAGCCTTACCTCGTCGCAGATCGAAGCGAACATCGTTCAGGTAAGTTGTTGGCAATGCCACATTTGGGGGAAAGACAATGGTTTTGAAAACCTGGTTTTGCTTGAGATCCACTCCGACCAATTTGGCTCCACCGGGCGGAGCTGGTGCAAAGTTGACGCTGCCGGTATCCAAAATCCACAAGCGATCGCGCGGGTCAACCACCACACTTTGAACCGAAAGCAGAGACTTTGATGGGTCGCTTGGGTTCGGGCGATTCATTTCCGGATTAGGATACGCAACAGTCTGACCATTTCTGACTTCGGCAACAGTGTACTCTACGCGATCGCCCCATTTGGGAAAGTTCACGAAGATGCGTCCGCTTTGGGAAACAGTAACACCTGTAGGCATGGGGCCGTTGAAGATCGCGACTGGTTCGATCTCGCCAAGCGTTTGCTCTCTGGGCAGCGTTGTTAGATCGATCTTGGCGGGTTGAGACTGGGCATAAACAGCAGAGCCGAGAAAACCGACGACTGCAAGAAATAGTAGGAGTTTAAGGAGCTTCATAGAATACCTTCTTTATATCGATGCCATGAAATTTACTAAAAGGAGATCGCGGATAAAAAAGCTTTGGACACCCCGATCGTCGATCGAACCATCAGAATCTGTTACCAAAAAAATAATGATGAAATTTCTAGTTTTGAGAGCTACTAGACCCGTCAGCGAAGGCTTTCGACTCAATAGCATCGTGACTGCAAAAAAGTCTCACGTCTTTACTGCGATCGACCTCCATCATCCACTGGTAGGCGCACAGACCCTGCGTGCAGCGTCGGTTAGCGGCATTCAGTAAACTCGCCGCCGACGCCGACACCTGCATGGATCGCGATCGCATCTACGGGTCGTCCTGTCTTGTGAATGTGTTTGTAAAGCGTCTCAACCCCATCGTCAGTGGCGAGGTCAGTCTGTAATGTTTCGACTTTGGCGCCCAGTCCCTTAAAGCTTTTAGTAGCCTCATCAATACTTGAACCTGTCGATGTCACCAAAAGATCGAAGCGGTTTCGGGCAAACTGTTTGGCGAGTTCGTAGCCGATGCCGCTAGAGGCACCCGTCACGACAGCCAAAGGCCGGGTCAACGAACAGTTTCTCACCATATAAAATCCTCTGTAATTGCTCCACGCTCGTTTGTCTAGGATTGCTTCTCTCTCTACCAGACAATCTTTGTGGAGTGTGGGCTTTCAATTCTCAATCCTAGGGAGGCAACTGTGCGCTCGCATCTTTCCCAGGGCATACCACCCAAGGACATATCGGTAGTGTCTGTTTGAGGTTACTTTTCTAGAATTCCGTCTGTGCGATCGCACGGCAACTCAAGCACTGCGAAGCGTCTTCACTCACAGCCGTTCTTCCCCAGGTAGTTCTGCATACTAAATATTATTAAGGCTTTCACTGGTTGAGAATTTCAATACCACAATGTGGTCGCCATTCTACAAAAATATGGTCAAAACCGAAAATTTGCGAAATGCCCGATCGGGCTTCGGCATTTTACCGACTTGGCCGACTTTTATGCCGCTGGCTTATATTCCGATCTATCGCTTTCTAGTCAGCAAAGAAATTGATGTTTTAAAAATTAATACTGGCCGCTATGTCGGTTCGGATCATTTGCCGTTAATTACAGATTTGGTGATTTGAAGGGATGATTCGATATTTTCTAACAAATTATTGATTAACTGTATCTGGTATTCCTGAATATTTGTCTTTAGCAGCTCTTTGCTGTCTTGAAAACAGATAACTTTTCCGGCGATTTCCTTGTAGTGTTGCAGCATAGAAAAAGTATCGGTACTGAAGCGAGCGAGATAGTTTTTAGCAGCATCGCTGCAAATTTCCGTTACTTGATTTAGATAAGCTTCTGACGATTCAGGCGGCTTTTCATTCCCAGTTCTTTTATTCAAAATATAGCTAGCACCCCCGACAACGGCAGCTCCCACAGGCCCGCCCAACAGCCAACCTAAGCCGGTGGCGATCGCCACTGGAGTTACTTCGCCCTCGATCGACTTTTGAGCTGGAGGTGGAGGTGGCTCCGGTAAACTGACTTGCGGGGATGGAGGAAAGGAAATCAAAAGTGCGCTCGGCTGTTCTTTCTCAAAGAATTCGCAAGCTTTATTTACCCATTCTGCGATGGTTTGCTGCTGATGTAAGACCTCTCGCTGAAATTTTAGCTTCCACGCATCAAAACTCCCTTCCTGGAGCGACAGCGCCATTTCCGATTGATACCGCTGTAAAAGTGTGGGCTGGTAAAGCCAAATCTCGAATTCGGAAACGCTGGCGTGAAAGCCTTTTGATATCAATTTTTCGGCTTTTTGTTTAATTTCAATTCTGTGCTTGTGCTTTTGTTGAGCTGCGGCTATTTCTGCGGTGACAGTTTCAGATTTCCCTCGGAGAGATTGGCAAATTTTAGTAGCTACAGCTTCAATTCTGGGCAACTTAACTGCTAGTTGTTCTTGTTGAGCTGCCACAATACTTTGCAAAGCCGATTCAAACGTGGCAATTCCTGTAGTTTGGGCTGCCGCGACATCTCCTTTCAGCCTCGCCCTCAAAGCCGGCAAAGCATCGACGCGGTAGATATTGCTGATATTGTTCGGTAAGTTGGAGCGAAAACTTTCGGCAACAAACAACAACCGATTGTAAACTTGTTTTTGGTCGTCTGGTTCGAGTAGATTGAGAAAATTGGCAACAAAGAGGACAGTGTTGATGTTGCGATCGCTCAACCAATCTCTCAAGTTCTCTCGTTCGCCTAAAGTCATCAATTTGCGAGCATCTAAAACCTGCACAACCAAATCAGCCGTTAGCAATTTATCCCGAACCAAATTATCCTGTTCTTCCCGATCGTTGGTTCCCGGCAAATCCAGCAATTCCACACCTGTTTTCAGGAATGGATGGGGACAGTAAACATTCACGGCCGCCACATCATCCCGCATTTGTCTTGCGTCGTCAAGGATGGCGTAGCGTTTCAAAACATCAGTCCCCGGTTCGCTAATTTCCGTGCCGTCTTTCAGGGTAATTTTTGCGTGCAATTCCTCGCCGTAGTTGACATAAATGGCAGCACCTGTAGTGGGCACTAGGTCGATCGGCAAAGCACGATTTCCCAGCAAAGCATTGAGCAAAGTTGACTTGCCGTAATTAAACGGGCCAAAGACAGCGATTTGAAAAGTTGGTTTGGCGAGATAGTCGCAGATTGAGGTGGTATCTCGATAAAGTTGGGAGTTTTTATCCAGTTCGAGGATGCCGAGTGCTGATTTGAGATTGTCGGTCAGGTTTTGATAAGTTTCGGGTTGTTGCATACTGTTGTTTTATTTCATTTCGCGGAGGCTAGGAAACCTTGATATAGCGATTCTATACTCTGCGACTGGGCAGAAACATCAGCCTCCAATTTTTTCAAACGCTCAGATTCAGCCTGACAATTAATCTCGCGAGATTCCTTTTGTTGCAGCAAATTATCTAATTCTGCTTTCCGAGAATTAATATCATCATTCATGCGATCGCCCACTTCCCGGCCGTAAACATCAAAACACTCTTTCACAGCATCGTGAATCGGCTGCCACTGCTCTTGAGCCACCTGCGGCAGATATTTCACCAGCTCTTTTTTGGCCGCTTTCACCAACTGTTTGTGAGCTCCGTCTGCTTGCAAAACCCCAACACCCATCCCCAACAAAGCCAAGTACAGCGGCCCCAAAACAATCCCCGTAAAACTAGCAAAAATCGTACTGACGCTCAACACAGTAATTAAATTAAGCAAGATATTTTTCCAGTCAAAACCCGCTCCTGCCATCGCTACGCCTGCCAGGTTTCCGCTGGTTAATGAAAATAATCCCATTGCCCATTTTGCCCAAGTTGGCGAATTATCTTCCTTCGAGTTGTTGACTGCTGCCGATATTTTTTGCCCGGTCAGTTTTTCGGTGATTTTTTCAGTCACTTTCGTGTAAGATGCTCCGTAATTTGCCGCACTTTTCGATAGCTGCGAAAATGCTGAATTCATCTCTTGTTCTGCCGTGAGAGTCCAAGCTGCTAGTTTGTCGTTGATGTACTGCTCGAATGCTCGTCTGAGCGATGCTTCAAAAGCTTCTCGCTTGTCTTGGCTGAAGAAATCCAGAAATCTCAGCTCCGGTTGATACCGCAAGAAATCTGTTTCAAAGGTATTTTCTAAGTTGAGAACGTAGGCGCGGAAAGAATCTGCGATCGCCCGCGATTTACTATCTCTAACGCCGATAATCTCTTGTTGAAATTCATCGCGAATTTGAGTCAGCTTTTTAAACTCCGGCTCAACTGAATTAATCTTTTCCTTCAACTCATTGACATCGCGATCGAGTAATGGTAAACGGCGTCCAACAGCTTCGCGGACGCGAGCAGAAATTTGACGCGCCAAAGTCCTCGCCGGACGCAATTCCGAAATCGCCCTTTCCTGGGTCAAAAACGTATTCAGTGCCGCCATGAACTCGGGAAAACCAGTTCCTGCCAAATCCGCATCCGGGTTTTTGATCCGCAACCTCAATGCCTTAATTGAAGTAATCGCAAACACTCGCTCGTCGTAAATATCGTGTCCTTCTGTCAAACAATATTCAGCCAAATTAGCTTGAAAAACCCGCCGAAGTTTCCCTTCTGCTTCTGCTAATTCTTCATAATCATCCGGGTCAATCAAACTTTCGCGCACCTGATCCCAAGCATTGATCAGAAAGAAAATGCTCAATCCGCGATTTTTGATGTAATTTTCTAGATAGCGTCTTTCACCCATCGTGCAAGGCTGAGTTGCCCTGAGTACGAACAAAATAGCGTGGCAGTTGTTGATGTAACCGAGAGATAATTCGTTGCGCGCTTCTGTATCGTTCAGTCCGGGACTGTCTACTATTTCTATGCCTTTTTCTAACAAAGGTAAGGGATATTCTACTACGGCGCAGTCGATATCGGGAAATGCTGGTTTCTTTTCTTCTTCTAAGCGTTTTGCCTCAGCGGGGTCAATTGTATAGTTCTGTTTAAAACTTTTAAAATCTAGCTCTTTTGGGTTTTTGCCGTCATTGAAATAAACGGTAACTTTTTTTTCTGAACCGTAGCGCAAAATCGTCAGCAAAGCTGTACAGGGATTTACATCGCTGGGCAGTAAGTTTTCGCCGATTAAGGCATTGAGAAAAGTGCTTTTGCCGCGTTTCATGTCGCCTAAAACTAGCAGCCGAAAGACTCCTTGGCGCAAGTTTTTACTGGCGAGATTGATGTCGGCGCTGTCGGTTTCTAAACCGAGTTTTCCCGATGCTTCAGCTCCGGCTAATTCTGATTGGTTGATGGCTGTGGCGATGTTGCTGAGGCGATCGGCAATTTCTCGGCGGACTGCGGCTACTCGCTCTAAATCGTTGAGAAAGTTGCTAGTTTCTACTTTAAGGTTCATGGGTATTTCCTGAGAATTTCCGGCTTGGGCTTTTCAACTTCTATCTTCTTCAATAAACATTTTGTAAGCGATCAAAGCAATGCCTCCAACTATCAGCGCGGCTGCCAGCCAAGATGCTATGCGAACTGCAACGATAACAGCAATAACAATGCCTGTAAATTGAGCTGCTGCTATAATTTTTCGGCGCCACTGTTTGAGTTTCCCGTTAACTTGGCTGTCTGGTTCTTCGTACTTGCTCGTTAGATGTTCTGGCACTGAGCGGTCGATTTCGGCTTCTAGCTCGCGCAGTCGAATTGCTTGTTCGCGCTTCCGCAGTTCTTGTTCTTTGTGCCGGAGTTCTCTGGCTTTTTTGTCGGGATAGTTCATAAAATTTACCCTATTTCCCACGGAAAAAATGTGTTATTGATTGTCAATGTTGGGGAGTGATAAGTTTTTTACAACTGTAACTCACATTTTCCTCGCTGTCGAGAAATGTTAAGAAATTTTAAAAAGGGCGATTCCCTACGGGATAGCTACGCTTCACGACTAATTAAGCCGATCGCCCTAGACTAGGCGCTGCACATCATCAATATCCTTCGGGGCCGATAGTAGTGCGATCGCACTCAGCTTCCGACAGATCGACCAAGCGCGATCGAAATAAGTTGCAACCCGCTAATTGAGCTTTGGTTAACTTTGCTTTATCCAAATTAGCTCGGCTCAAATCTGCATATCTCAAATCGGCATTCGTCAAATCTGCATTGTACAAATCCGCACCTTGCAAATTGGCTTTCTGCAAATTTGCACCTTGTAAATTGGCGTGGCGCAAATTTGCTCTGCATAAATTTGATCTTGATAAATTTGCTTCCGACAAGTTGGCTTGATAAAGTTGAATGTCGCCCAATTCAGCATCTTGTAAATCTGTTTTATAAAGATTGGCTTCAGTCAAATTTCCGTAGGGCAAATAAGCTCGCCTCAAAACGCTACCAGAAAGATTTATTTCTGCTAAGTCTGCTTGAAACAAGTTATCTCCACTTAAGTCAACTGCGTTAAAGTTTCGCTTGCCCTCAGCATACTGAGCGAGCAATTCCTCAGCGCTTAGCTTTTGCATTTTCACCCCTCATGACGACAGCTAATGCAGTCAATTTATAACGATAATTAATGGTTATTTTACTGCGTATTTATACTTAGGCATATTCTTATGTTAAGCTTATGTAACAACGCTCGCATTTTTTCTAATATTTTTTTTATATTTGTCAATTTCTGCCTTGCTCGACCAGTAAGCGGTTAGTAATGTCAAGATCGAGAAACCAAAGTCAATCCTCTACTGAAATATGCCAGAACTTCCTCCCTCCATTGCTCAGCACTACCACGAACGGACGAAATACGATCCTGAAACCCTTGCTGCCAAAAGCAAACAGCTAGATTGGACAGAGCAACCCGTGCCGTTCAAAGAATATAAAATAGGAGCGTATTTTGACCTCAAGCCTTATCTAAAAGACCCCTCGGATGATTCCGATGCCGATCCCGATGCGGTTTGGTGGCATCGGTTATCCAGCTTGTTGCTGTGCAGCTACGGGTTGACGGCGAAAGTGCAAACGGTAGACGACAGCTACCTGTATTTGCGATCCGCACCGTCGGCGGGCGGGCTCTACCCAGCAGAGGTTTATTTAATATCCCGCGGCACTGCGCAGTTGCCGGCCGGACTTTACAACTATCAGTGCAGAACTCATTCACTTGTTCATTTTTGGGACAGTCAAGTTTGGCCGACTTTGCAAGCAGCTTGTTTCCAGTCGCCCGCGCTAGAAAATACGCAATTGGCGATCGCCATTACCACTGTTTTTTTTCGTTCTTCTTGGCGTTACGAAGACCGAGCTTATCGGCGAATTTTCCTAGACACCGGTCATTTACTGAGCAATATTGAATTAGCTTGCGCCGTCAACGATTACCGACCTCACCTGATTGGAGGATTCGCTGACGAAGCTATCAATGAATTACTGTACATCGACTCGGAGCAAGAAGGAGCGATTTGTGTAGTTGCTTTAGCCGACTTGCTAGATATTGACCAAAACTTGCCTAAATTTAAAACAGCTTTGCCCGGAAACACCACGACAGATTACCCGCAAATTTCCGAAGGTAAACTGTTAAAATACCTTCACAAAGCGACGCATTTAGAATCCGATCCTACCGGAGCGGACGGCTGGAAACTTGATGAAAGTGAAGGGGAATTAGAGGATAAATACAACTTTCCCTTTTGTACTAAAGTTGCGACGGTCACTCCTTCAATTCCTTGGGGAGTGAACCTGGAAACTTTAGAAAACACTATGCTTAAAAGGCGTTCTACCCGTGCTTATACAGGTGCTTCTTTGAGCTTGGGCGAACTGCTAGCTATGCTCGATTTTACTTACCAGCCGCAGCACTATATCGACCAAGGATTAGACGGTTCTCCCGACTATTTCGATCTAAGTTTGATCGAGACATTTATTGCTGTTTCGGGAGTGAATGGGTTAGAAGAAGGCTGTTACTATTACGCTCCGAAAGCTCAAGAATTGCGGCAAATTCGGTTTAAAAATTTCCGCAGGGAATTGCATTTTTTGTGTTTGGGGCAAGATTTAGGCAGAGATGCGGGGGCGCTGTTGTTTCACACGGCGGATTTGAACAGGGCTGTAGCAAAATATGGCGATCGAGTTTACCGCTATTTGCACATGGACGCGGGTCATTTAGGCCAGCGGTTGAATTTAGCAGCTATTCAACTGCGTTTGGGTGTCAGCGGTATCGCGGGCTTTTTTGACGATCGCGTCAATGACGTTCTGGGTATTCCTGCGGGTGAGGCTGTGCTTTATATTACAAGTCTGGGAAGACCTCGATCGTGAGAATGAGTCAATCGATTTTAGATTTTAGATTTTAGATTTTAGATTGAAGAATTGGCGTTGCTGATTTACGGTCTGAACGACTCAATCTGCCAAACATCAAACAAGCGAGTCAGTCAATCTATCGATTTTAGATTTTAGATTTTAGATTGAAGGATTGGCGTTGCTGATTTACGGTAGGAACCACTCAATCTGCAAAAAATCAAACAAGCGAGTCAGTCAATCTATCGATTTTAGATTTTAGATTTTAGATTTTAGATTGAAGGATTGGCGTTGCTGATTTACGGTAGGAACCACTCAATTTGCAAAAAATCAAACAAGCGAGTCAGTCAATTTTCTGAAGTTTAAAGTGATAGTGGTAAAGTGAGGATTGCAAACCTGTACTATACAGGTTTTACGTAAGTCCTGCAATTGCTATTTGCCAATGCAAAACCTGCTAAATATTCTGTCTAGCACTGATTCAGTCACTTCTTCCCCCGTAACTTCCCCCAATGCTTGAATTGCACCGCGCAAATCTATTGTCCAAAAATCTAAAGGCAATTTATTGCTCATAGTATCCGTGCATTGTTCCAGAGAAATTTTAGCTTTAGTTAACGCCGCTGCTTGCCGCTGGTTGATTGCTAAGTCTGAGTTTGCTGCTTGCAAATTTTCCCCGCTAACGGCATCTAAGATTGCTGTTTCTAAGTCTTCTATGCCTCGATCGAAGGCGGCGGCTGCGGCAACTATTGGATGAACTTCAGAGGAAAAAGGTAGTTCGGGGATTGTTTTTACTAAGTCGATTTTGTTGATAATTATAATTAGCTGGCGGTGCTTTACTTGTTCGTAAATTTCCGAATCTTCCTCTGTCCAACCCGATTCCGCGTCAATTGTCAACAACACTAAATCGGCTTGTTTTGCTGCGGCGCGCGATCGCTCAACGCCAATTTTTTCTACCTTGTCTTCGGTTTCCCGAATGCCCGCAGTATCGAGCACCTGCACCGGAATTCCGCCCACAACTAGCTGCGATTCTACCACATCCCGCGTCGTACCGGGCAAATCCGTGACGATCGCCCGATCGCTCCGGCTCCACGCATTCAACAAACTCGATTTTCCCACATTCGGCCGCCCGACAATCGCTACTTTCAAACCGGTTCTCAACAATTCTCCGCGATCTGCCGTCGCCAAAATTGTTGACAATTCCGCCAAAATATGATTTATTTCCCAAGAAGTTTTAGCTTCATCTAAAGGCGGTAAATCTTCCTCAAAATCAATTCTCGCCTCAATTTCTGCCAGCACGTCCAAACAAGTTGTTCTCAATTTGCGGATCGGTGCGGCTAATTTTCCCTGCAAACCAGCCAAAGCACTTTGTGCAGCAGCAGCCGATTTTGCTCCCACCAAATCTGCAATACTTTCAGCTTGAGTTAAATCGAGCCTGCCGTTCAAAAAAGCCCGCAGCGAAAACTCTCCCGGTTGCGCTAATCTCGCCCCATGTTCCAAACACAACTGCAAGACTTGCTGCACCGCCATAATGCCGCCGTGACAGTGAAATTCCACCACATCTTCGCGAGTAAAAGAACGCGGCGCTTTCATGATTAGCAGCAAAGCTTCATCGACTAATTCTTGAGTTTTGGGGCAACGGATGTGACCGTAAAGAATGCGGTGAGACTCCCAGATTTGCCGTCCTGGGGCGCGAAACAGAGTTTCGGCAATTTTTAAGGCTGCGGAACCGGAAACTCGCACAATGCCGACGCTGCCTTGTTGGGGAACTATGGCAGTGGCGATCGCTGCGATCGTCCCTCCTTTTGTTAGTGATTCAGACATTTTTATTATTCACACATTTAAAAGTTATCTCAATCTCCTGTTTTTGAGTATCAGGCAATTGCTTCTTGGTCTTTGAGAGTATAAATCTCTAGTTCGTCATTCAAAAAATTACAATAGCCGCCCTTTTGGGCAAGCTGCACGAGTTCCTGAGTCGAAGGGTAGGGGATATTTTTTAATATCTTGCCTGCGAGCGCTAATTGCTCGTCGGCTGCGAGAGACAAGATAACTTGAATTAGGGATTCAACCAGTTGTACGTTCATTTGACTGACCTCCGGCTTGGTTGTTAAATTATACCTATCTCATTGGCAGGATAAACAATTTTAGCGATTTTTTTCTAAGATATTAGAATAGGGCTACCGCCGCGCTTGAGTTGGATCGTCAATCCGATCGCCCGTTTGCTCAGTCGGTCGATTTTAAATTTTAGATTTTAGATTTTAGATTTACTCCACAGATGAATCGGGGAGGTTGAACAAAAGTCTAAAATTTTGGGCGGCTCACGACTCCTGTCGGAAAGCAAGTATCCGTTTTTGGGCGGGAGTCACGGCCCGATCTAACTTAAATTACGCAGCCAAATGTTGGGCCTATCGTGATTTCGTGCGATAATGGAACATTAACAGGGTAGAGGGCAAAGCATGATTGGTCAACTTCTCGACAGACGTTACCGCATCATTAAAGTCACAGACTCAAGTGAGGTGGGAAAAACTTATCTAGCAGCAGATACTCACCGTCCCGGGTATCCGCAATGCACTGTTAGAGAAATGCTGCTCCCCGGCACAAGTTCGCAAACTCCAGAATTAGTCAAAGTTATATTTCAAAGAAACGCAGAAATAATTGAAAAATTGGGAAAACACGACAAAATCCCCGAATTATTGGCGTATTTTGAGGAAAATCAAAGTTTATACTTAATAGAAGAATTTATTGCCGGCTCGCCTTTAAGTCAAGAACTAATACCCGGTGAACCTTGGTCTGAAGACAAAGTAATTGGTCTGCTATCAGAAATATTAGAAATTTTGGTGTTCATACACGAGAAGGGTTTCATTCACCGCAGAATTCAGCCAGACAGAGCTATCCGGCGCGAGTCAGACGGCAAATTTGTGCTGATTGACTTTAGCTTAGACAAAGAAATTAACCCGGAACTCGCTAATTGTCATTTGTTGGCGCAAACCTCCCCCAACTCTGTTAAAGGGCCTTTAGCAAAAAAACACGAGTTGGCGGGCCAGGAGTTATACGTGCCGATCGAGCAATCGATCGGCAACCCCCGCTACAATAGCGACATCTACGCTCTAGGTACGATCGCCCAGCTTGCTGTGACGGGACTCTCACCCAACGAACTGAGTGCCTTAAAAAACAACAAAAGCGAAATTCCGTGGCGAAATCGGGCAACTTGTTCGTTTGCCCTAGCAGATATTATCGATCTAATGGTGCGCTCCGACTGCGAGGAACGCTATCAGGAGGCCGCCGAAGTTTTGGCAGACCTCAAACAAATCGCCGTAAAATGGGATGTTGAGCCGCCGCCAGCCACAATCATCACGGACGCTATGAGTAAACCGCGGAGACAGCGCCAAATCAGACTGCTGCTGCTGGCTGCAACAGCCGGAGCTTTAATGTTGACAGCAATCATGCTTTACTTTTGGCAGAGTAAAAGTCCGGCGAGGGCACAAGAATTGTTCGCTCGCGGCGTGGCCAAAGCGCAGCAAGGCGACAAAACAGGTGCGATCGCCGATTATACCCAAGCGATCGCCATGAATGCCAGCGATGCGGAAACTTACTACAAGCGGGCCAACGCTCGCTATGACACGGGCGCGACCGATCTAGCAATACAGGATTACACGCAAGCAATTAAAGTCAATCCCAGCCACACCAAAGCCATCTACAATCGAGGTCTGGCCCGCCGCGACACCGGCGACAAGCGGGGAGCTGTGGAAGATTTCACCCAAGTAGTGCGGCTCAATCCCAGCGACGGTGAGGCATACTCTCAGCGGGGTTTAGCTTACTACGATTTGGGCGACTACCGCACGGCAATTGAAGACTACACTCAAGCAATTCGGCTCACTCCCAACGATGCTACAGCTTACAGCAATCGGGGTTTAGCTCGATCGGCCGCGGGCGACAAAACAGGAGCAATGGCAGATTTTACCCAAGCGATTCAAATTAGCCCCAAACAAGCTGGCGTTTACTACAGTCGGGGTCGATCGCGGTTTAATCTGGCAGATTATCAAGGAGCGATGGAAGATTATAGTAAGGCGATCGAATTGGAACCAGAGCTAGCTGATGCTTATACCAATCGGTGCAGCGCTTACTTAAATTTGGCAATCTACGACAAAGCGATTGCAGATTGCACCCAAGGAATTCGCCTCGCTCCTAAAGATGAAGCAGCTTACAACAACCGCTGCATTGCTTATTTGAATTTAAAACAATTTCAAAAGGCCAGCGAAGATTGCAGTTTGACGATCGGACTCAACGGCAACAATCCCAAAGCATACAGCAATCGAGGATTAGCTCGATCGGCTTCGGGAGACAAGCAGGGGGCTGTGGAAGATTTTACTCAAGCCATTCGGCTCAATCCCAGCGATGCAGTAGCTTACAGCAATCGCGGTACTATTTACTCAGAACTAAAAAATTACCCTTTGGCGGTTGAGGATTTCGCTCACTCGCTGCGGCTCAACCCCAACAATGCTAGCGCTTTTTACAGCCGAGGCCTCGTCCGCCGCCAACTCAAAGACCGTGCTGGGGCGATCGAGGATTTTCAGAAAGCTGCAACGCTTTTTCTAGAACAAGGAAGAGCTGATGGTTTCCAAAATGCACAAGCACAAATCAACGATCCTAAATAAGCTATTAGTCATCAGTTATTAGTGCTCAGTCATCAGTCATCAGTCATGAGGAAAAATGAAGAATGCAAAATGAAGAAGGAAGAAGGAAGAAGGCTAAACAACCAATCACCAATTCTCAATTTCCAATTTCCAATTTCCCATCCCCAATCACTAATTCCCAATTCTCAATTCCTGATATGAACATGGTTGGTCAACTTTTAGACAGGCGTTATCGCGTAGTACAAATTCTCAGTTCAGGAGCTTTCGGACAAACTTATTTGGCTGTCGATACTCGCCGCCCTGGCCACCCTCAATGTGTAGTGAAACAACTGCGCCCTCCCAGCAACACTTCCACAGTTCTCAAAACAGCTTACCGCTTATTTAAACAAGAAGCAGAAATATTAGAAAAGCTGGGTAAACACGATCAAATTCCATTTTTACTAGCTTATTTTGAAGAAGGAAATCAATTCTACCTCGTCGAAGAGTTTGTGCCCGGACACGCCCTAAATAGGGAAATTGTGGCCGGTCAACCTTGGCGGGAAGAACGAGTGCTGGATCTGTTGGAAGAAGTCTTACAACTTCTCGCTTTCGTACACTCTCAGGGAGTGATTCACCGCGATGTTAATCCCTCCAACTTAATCCGCCGCAAACCAGACGGCAAATTAGTTTTAATTGACTTCGGCTCGGTTAAAGAAGTTGCCAGCCACGTCAGTGACTACGATACAGAATTTCCGCGCACCATTGCTACTGGAACTCCGGCTTATATGCCGATCGAACAATTTCAAGGCAACCCGCAATTTAGCAGCGACCTCTATGCAGTCGGGATGATGGCAGTCCAAGCTATCACGGGTTTGCCCGGTACGGATTTGCCAAAATTGCAAGATCCGAGTCCTTCTCACACGGGGGAAATTGTTTGGCGGAACCGATCGCAATGTTCTGCGGGACTAGCCAATATAATTGACAAAATGGTCTGTCACCAATTTGGCAAGCGCTATCAATCTGCGGAGGAAGTTTTGGTAGATCTCAGCAAGTTGAGACACCGCCTAGAGCCGGTGAATAAGGCTCCAAAGAAAAGTATTTCTCCGAGCTTACTGTCTTCTGAGAGTTTTTCGTCACGTTTTAAAACTCGGTTTTGGTGGCTGATTTTGGCTGTTTTTGGGGCAGCAATAATTCTGGTATTTCTGTTTAGTTATTTGAGCCGACCGAATCCGATTAAAGCTAAGGAATATCACGAACAGGGAGTGGAAAAGTCTCGCAATCAAGATGCCGCGGGAGCTTTGCAAGCTTTTAATAAGTCAATTCAATTAAATCCTAACAATCCTGAGAGTTTTTATCGCCGGGGTAATGCTAATTATGATTTACAAAAATATCAAGAAGCAATTGCGGATTATTCTCAGGCGATCGCTCTCAATCCTAAATATGTTCAGGCTTATTTTAACCGCGGGCTAACCCGTCACGATTTTAACGACAAGCGCGGGGCGATTGAGGACTACACTCAAGCTTTGAATCTCCAGCCCGACGATTTTGATACCTATTATGAAAGAGGAGTTGCTTATTTAGAGCTGCAAGATTACAAGGCGGCTATTCAAGATTTTACCGAAGTAATTCGGTTGCAGCCAAACCTGGCTAAAGGTTATCATTCGCGGGGGTTGGCTCGCGCTGCGAGTGCAGATTTGCAGGGGGCGATTGGAGATTATACTGAGGCAATTAAACTTGATGCTAAGAATGTTGATGCTTTCTACAGTCGGGGGAGAGCTCGCTTTCACTTAGGAGATTATCAGGGAGCTTTGGCGGATTATTCTCAGGTAATTGCGATCGATCCCAAGAGTGGAGATGCTTACGCTAATCGTTGCAGCACGCAGTTGAATTTGGGAGCTCATCAAGCCGCAATTGACGATTGCACTCAGGCAATTTCGCTGAGCGATCGGGATGGGGTTCCTTACAACAATCGCTGTATTGCTTATTTAAATTTGAAGGATTATCCGAAAGCAATTGCCGATTGCACTCAAGCGCTGAAAGTTAATCCGAATGATTATAATGCTTTTAACAATCGTGCTTTAGCTCGCAGTGCTGGGGGTGACGCGCAGGGGGCGATCGCAGATTTTACAGCAGCAATCGGGTTCAATCCCAACAATGCTGAAGCTTACGCCAATCGGGCTAAGATTTACCAGCAGTTAAATAATTACAACAGTGCGATCGCCGATTACGTGCAAGCTATTCGGATCAATCCGAATTATGCTGCTGCTTACTACGGTAGAGGCATCGTTCGCCGCTCATTGGGAGACAAAGCAGGAGCGATTAGCGATTTAGAAAAAGCTGGTAAAATGTTTCTCGATCAAGGACTAACTGGCGGTTACAAAGATGCACAATTTGAGATTGAAAAGCTCAAGTAGTTATTAGTCAGTTGTCATTAGTCATTAGTCATTATTTCTCGGTGTTATATTTCTTATGTGGCAAATTTTTATAATCTCATATTGCTCCGGGGCGGGTTCACCTTAATCTTTAATACAAACAGAAAATGCAGGTGAGTCGGCCCCGGAAGGCTATTAATGCCAGCTATTATCAATCAATTTTCTGGGTTTTGAATTCGTTTAACCAATTCATAAAACGGTTCCCAATTATCCTCAATAGCTATGGGTTCCCAAACAGCCTCAATCGTCGGTCTCAACAGCGATTGTTCGGGATTGTGCCGGAGCAACCTGTCCGCCATTTTGTCCATATCATCCGCCGACAAACTTTGCAAAACGTGATAATAAAACTGCCGCCAAGGTGCTATCAAGTCCGCCGGTTCCGCCTCAGCAAAAATTTGACTAGCATCATCTCGCCAAGTGCGATCGAACTGTCTTCGCAGTTCAAAAAAGAAATCGTGATAGCCTACTTGAGACTCCGCCAGCATTTTAATTGTCACCTTTAACAACTCATCTCCCTCCGCCTCTGGCAAATCCTCAAATCCCAATCTATTTAGCATCAACTGCCGGTAAGCTGCATTATAATACTCGCCAAACTTTTCCAAAGCAGCATCCATATCAGCTTGAGGAATCGCGGCTGCTAGCGGTTGCTGGAGCTTCTCTAAATTCCCCTTACAAATAAACGGTTGATTGCCGTAACAATAAAGACCGTAATGGTCGAAATAAGCTGCTGTAAATTCCGGCTTGTAAGTTGGGATAAAAGCGAAAGGCCCGTAATCGAAACTTTCTCCAGTAATCGACATATTATCAGTATTCAGCACTGCGTGGCAAAATCCTGCCGCCATCCACTGAGCGACTAATTCGGCTACTCGCTTGACTAAATCTGCATAAAATAGCGCATACTTTTCCGGCGGCGAAACACCCGCATTACTTGCTTCTAAATGCAGTTCTGGATAGTAATATTCAATAACAAAATCTAAAAGTTTTTTAGTTAAATCCGGCCTGCGGATGTAGTGCAATCTTTCAAAAGTTCCAAACCGGATGTGAGAATGACTGAAACGCACCATTACGGACGATCGCGTGGGTGATGGTTCGTCGCCCCGCCACAAAGCCTCGCCCGTTTCAACTAAACTAAAACAGCGAGATGTCCGAACTCCCAACCGGTGCAAAGCTTCGGCGGCTAAAACTTCGCGAATTCCCCCTTTGAGAGTGAGTCTACCATCAGCGTGCCGCGAGTAGGGCGTGCGGCCGGAACCTTTAGTGCCGAAGTCGTAAAGTCTGCCGTCAGTGCCGCGAACTTGGCCGTACAAAAAGCCTCTACCGTCGCCTAAATTCGGGTTGTATTCGTTGAATTGATAGCCGTGGTAACGGAGTGCGAGAAAGGGACGGACACAATGAAATTCGCCGAACGCTTCGATGAAATGTTGGTCGGTTACTTGTGCGGCGTCTAAACCCAGTATCGGCAATAATTGGTCGTTGCGGAAGCGGAGAATATGCTGCGGAAAATCGGCCGCCGGGACTTCATCGAAATAGTCGCCGCCGAGGGATTCGATGGCGGGTTCGTAGTTGAGGGAAAGTAAGGGATTTGACATTTTTCTATTATATCTTGAAATTGGCGAGCGCTCCAAATTATATACGGGTAAGGTGCGGACTGCATTGGTGTCAACAATTGCCTCAGACCCTTTGTCTCCCTCATTTATAGCCGAGTTCGATACCCCTCGCATCCCAGCAGGGCTGTTTCGTTTTAAACTTTTAGCATAGCTAAAGTTTGAGCATGAAACATTAGTGTCTTCCTCGAATGCGGAAAAATTTTACTGTCAATAAAATTGATAGTTTAATTAACCGTTTTCATTGCTGAAAAGGGGGTTTAAGGCGTAATTTATTTAAATTTTAGTGGGATTCATCAGCTAATATACCAATTCCCTATTTAAAATTGGTCAACACCCCGTAAATCGCCCAAATAGCCATCGCCCGCAAATAGTGACTCGCCCGAAAAGTCCCCCCCGCCGTAATCGCTTCCGGCGTGCGAAACTGCAACCCATTTTCATAAATCTGCTTCACCACCGCATCCGTCAATTTAAACGCTTTCTCCTCCATTCCCATCTGTACCAAAAAAGCGGCCAACCCAAAATTAATCCCCGTCCAAATTTCCAAAGGATGAGTTGCATTGGGATTTTCCGGCGAACCGTTCAGCATCACCCCATTTGCCGCACCGAACTCGCCATCGTTGAACTTCAAAAAGCAAGATTCGTACACAGTCTCTAAAGCGCTGACTGCACATTCCTGCGGCACAATATCCGGCAATCCTAACAGCTTCGCGTAAAATTGACCGCACAGTTGGTCGGCCATCACCACTTCGGAGTTACTCTCGCTGTCCAAACGGTAATATTGACCGTTCCACAGTTTTTCTTGATAGCTCGGTCTTGCTTGTAACAGCCAACTGTGATATAATGCTATCTTTGCTTGAGGGTTAGGAATTATCTGCGGTGCTGCATCTTCCAAGATTTCGCCGATCGCGATCGCAGCCTCCAGCGCCGCCAACCACAAACCCGCGCAATAGGCACTTATCCCCCGCATTTGCCAGTCATCAAACGTCTGATCCGGTGCTCCCGAATTCTCAGGAATTCCGTCCCCATCCTCATCAAAAGTTTTCAGATAAGCCAAAGCCTCAACAATTGCCGGCCAACACTCTTGCAAAAACTCGCAATCTGTGCCGCCAGTCAACAGGAAATCCCGATAAACCTGCAACACAAAATCGCAAGGCAAATCCTTCCACAAATTACAATCTTGATAGCTAGTATAATTCGTTTTCTCCCAAGGATGTTCGTTGGGAGCACCCAAATCGTGCGGCGTCGCCCCGACAGCTTTTCTAATAGCAGATGCTTGATTCCAGCCAATAATTCTCGGCGTATCGTCTCCGGCAGAAATTGCCCTAGCGAACGCTAAAACCACCGACTTTTCCAAATCCGGCCACAGCATTAACAAAGCAAAAGAACCGTAAAGCCGCACGTCCAAACTTTCGTACCAGCGATAATCAATGCACTCCAAAACCGCAAATTGTCCCTTCGGATCGCGTTCGTCAGCCGCACTCCAAAGAGTACCGCCATCTGTCAGGGCGTATAACTCGTTAAACAGCGCCATTTTAAAAATGTCTGACAAATCTTTCCGTTCTAAAATCGGTTTTTGCCAAGCTTCAATATTTTCGCGCCAAGTATCGGAATGCTTCATTGCAGTGCGAATAATCGGCCAAGCATTTTTGCCGTTGCGGCCGAAGAAATCTGTATACCGGCGGTAGTACCAAACTCCCGATGCAAACTCAGTAACGGGCAAATCCCAAGCTATAATAAAGGGAATTTTGCGAGTTTTTCCTGGTCGAATAGTAAAGCGAACTGCGATCGCACAAGCCAACTGTTCTCCTGCGGCTGCGGCTGTCTCGTCTTTGTCATCCAACAAGAAACCTTCAGCAGAAAAGTTGCGCCAAATATCGTCGCCATTCCCCGCCGGGTTCCAGCGAGTTTGATAGAATACTTCTACCGCCGGATTAGTAATAGTTGCGATCGCCCATTGTCCATCCCCCTCTTGCGGTTCGTCCTCAGCAGTCAACCGCGTCATCACGCAACCGATTCGGTGAAAATCTTCCACCAACAAATTCAAATTTCCGGCACTTTCTCCCCACCGGGGTTGATAGTCATAAAATGGACTGCCATCATCTCGAACCATCACTTTCGGCGACTTATTGGCATTAGTAAACCAACCGACAATATTCTCCCAAGTCAGCATGATGCTGAGAGTAATCGGCGCATCTGTAGGATTGTGCGCCACCCATTCAAACATGGCAACTGGATAACTGCTTTCCTGATAATTGTTCGGCAAAATTGGCGAAAATTGCTCGCAGCTTAATTGAGCCTGAAACACATTTTCGTAAACAAACCAACTGCGCGGATACAAAGCATGATAACTCCCCGAAGAATTAGACTCTTCCCCTGTTCTTTCTTCTTCTTCCCTTCTTCCTTCTTCCTTCTTCCTTCTTCCTTCCGATGGATACCATTTCCAACTAGATAAACTGCCATCGGTAGGCGGTTCAGTGGACAGTGCAAAAGCTTGTTTCTTGCCTTGAGTTTCTTCAAAAACGCTGAACTGACAAGCGGGCAAACTGCGAAAAATGTGCTCGCCGCCGTCAATGTGCCAGAGGTTGAAGTCGCCGCGGGAAGATCGCCCGATGCAGCCGGCACCGAACCCGCCCAGAGGCATTCCGTGCCAGGGGCCGTCGTCGAGATTGCTTGCGTAGCGGACTGTATAGGGATTCTCCCAACCGAGGCCGATGGGACGTTTCCAGGCCTGCGGGGGGATGTTTGGAGTAGATGTGCGATCGTTCATGATAGGTGTTAGTGGCAAGGGCGATCGGTGCGATTCCGGCACAGCTTTAATAGTATATATAGGACTTACACAAAAAACCCAGTTTCTGATTTAGATTTTAGATTTTAGATTGCAGCAAGGCACTTTATCGGGGCAGAATATCACCTAAGCTTAGATTGACAAACTCCGCAGGTATCGTTTAACATTTAATTAGATGCTAATTTCATGTTATCGTTATGATTAACCTTTCAAGAGACATACATTCTCTCACCGATTTTAAACGTAATACGACTGAGTTTGTGCAGCGGCTCAAACAAACAAAACATCCTTTAGTTCTAACTGTCAACGGGAAAGCAGAGTTAGTTATTCAGGATGCTGAATCCTATCAGAAACTTTTAGATGCAGTTGAGTTATTAGAGACTTTAAAGGGAATTAAACTGGGTTTGGCACAAATGGATCGAGGGGAAGGGCAAAAAGCGGAGGATTTTTTCAATCAACTGTTTGATAAGCTAGACAGTTAGCGATGAATCAGAAATATCAAGTCATTATCCAACCCGCAGCGCAAAAAGCGATCGAGGAATCTTATTTTTGGTTGAGTAATCATTCTTCTCAGAAGGCTAGAAATTGGTTAGAAGGCTTGTACAAAGCTATCTTATCGCTAGAAAATATGCCTTCTCGTTGTTCCTTCGCGTTTGAGAATAGTTTTTTTGACGAAGAAATACGACAACTTGTTTACGGCAAGGGACGAAATGCCTATCGGATTCTGTTTACGATTGTTGATGATACAGTTCAGATTATTTTTGTGCGACACGCTGCCCAAAAACCGATGATAGATGAATCAGAATAAACTCCGTCGAAGTGTCGAAACCCTGACTACCCGTGCGTAATTCCTATATTTAGTTTGACACCCCCACTTTATCGGGGAAGAATATCATCTAACCGAAGTTGCAAGTTCTTTAGCAGAGGAGAAATAATCGGTTGACCGAGGCGAAATTGTTGCTGGATGTAATCTTGGTCAATCAGTTGGCAAACGGTGATAGTAGGTTGTTTTGGTTTACCGATAAAAGCCACGCCTCCCAATCCGCGATAATCAACGATCCAATATTCGGGAATTCCTAAAAGAGCATACTCTTCAACTTTTCTGGCGTAATCTGTTTCCCAGTTAGTGCTGACTACTTCTACCACCAATTTAATAGATCGCCCCAGCGTAATCACAGGTTCTCTTTCCCAAAGAGGTTCGCTGACAATAGCAGTTTCATCTAATACGACAATATCGGGACGGCGGGCAGTAGCTGCATCTGAAAATGGACGGATCAAACAAGTGCGCGGAATGAACCAGGGTAGTTTTTCGGCTGCGAGAACGATGCCGATTTGAGTTGCCAGTTTACCGCTGACGGTTTCGTGGGGGCCTGTGGGTTCCTTGTCAACTAATTCTCCGTCAGCGAGTTCGTAGCGGAAGTTGTCACAATATCGATCGAGGAATGTTTCAAAAGTGAGGATTTTTTGCGCGGTGTAAGCCATTGGAAACTAATAGTTTTTTGCTTAAAATCTTATTCTATCAACTAACCAAATCCCAACTCAGAACCTTTCCCCGCGTGAACCAAAGCCAACTTTTCGTAACGCTTAGCGTGTTCCACCAACTCCGCAGCTTCTTCCTCAGAGACATCCCGGAGGCGTTTGGCAGGCACTCCCGCAACTAGCGTGTGAGGGGGAACGTCCTTGGTGACAACCGCCCCTGCACCGACGATAGAGCCTGTTCCGACCCTCACTCCATCGAGGACGATCGCCCCAATCCCGATCAGGCAGCCCCGTTCAATGTAAGCTGAGTGAATCACGGCTCGGTGTCCGACTGTCACGAAATCTTCCAAAACGGTTGGTTTTCCCGGATCGCCGTGCAGAATTGCTCCATCTTGGATATTAGTAGTTGAGCCGATCGCAATTCGCTCTATATCCGCCCGCACCACCGCCCCGTACCAGATACTAGCGCCCGCAGCCACCTCTACCCTGCCGATGACAACAGCACCTTCAGCGACAAAAGCCGCTTGGGATAGATCTGGTCTTGGCCAATAGGAAGGAAGTGCAGGCAGAGATTCGTTGAGATTGCTCATTTGTTGGTCGATCGTTATACTTCTAGCAGATTAGCTGGTTGTTGATACGGGATATAATAAAAGTATTTGGCACTTTTGCAGAGAAAATATGCTGGGACGCAAATAAATGATTGAAGTTGCCTTGCAATACCCGATGTTTGGCCCGGAAATTCAGTGTCCCCACTGTCGCCAAACAATTCCGGCTCTAACGCTCACGGATACCTATTTGTGTCCGCGTCACGGGGCATTTGAGGCAGATCCAAAAACTGGGGAACTGGTTCACCTTCAGTCTGGGCGGCACTGGCGCCGCTGGGAGAGTGAATGGTATCGCCAGCACACGCACCCGGACGGGATTCGGTTTGAAATTCACGAAGCGCTCGATCGACTCTATACTCAAGGCTACCGAGCAACTCGCGTGATCGTTGCTCAACGCTATCGGGACTTAATCAGCGCTTATTTGGAACGCAGCACGCCTTGGCGGGGCCAGTCGGAATCGCCGCGGCCGAGACTGTACGGTTTGCCTGTGGATTTTAGCCCCGATCCCCAAGAAGACCCTTGTTGGGAAGTGATTAATTTTGATTTGGAAAAAGAGCCGGGAGTTCCGATTAGATATCCCTATTTTCGGTTGTTTGAATAAGTGAAGGAAGAAGGAAGAGGGAAGAAGGAAGAAGGAAGAGGGAAGAGGGAAGAGGGAAGAAGGCTCTATTGCTTTCGCACTAAAGATGCGACCGTTTTTAATTCCCAATTACGAATTTACCCTCTAAAATCTAAAATCCTAAGCCGGAATTCCTACTTCCCTTCTAAAATCTAAAATCTAAAATCTAAAATCTAAAATCTAAAATCGAATGCACCACGCCTCGATTCGCACTGCTAACATTCACCGGGCGATCGCCTTTTACGAACAGTTGGGATTTACTGTGAGCGATCGCTTTACCACAGGTTACACCCTAGCCTGTTGGATGGAAGGTCTCAACGGACGCATCGAACTAATTCAAATCCCGGAACCCAAACCCGCACCGGATGCTTTCGGAGACGAGCATTATGTTGGATATTATCATTTATCTTTCGATTTAACTGAAGCGACAACTGACTTGCCTAGTTGGTTGCAGTCTCTGAAAGAGGGGTTTGAGGAAGCTGCTAAAGACCAACCAAATCAGTTTCAAGCTTTGAAAGTTTTATTAGAACCGACTCAACAGGCGATCGGGCAAAATGTTTACGAAGTAGCTTTTATTGCCGATACTGATGGTTTGCCTTTAGAGTTTATCCGGCGGCTTAATTAGTTAATCACTAACGACTATGGATAATCATTCTCTCTCTCAATCGGAAACTGAGAATAGTTATTACTCTTAATCCCTAGTAACAGTCCCTACCAACTTAACAATATATTTATAAAATATAGTAGATTTTTAATTAAAAATCTACTATATTTTATTTTTGACTATACAATATGAATATCTATTCATACTATCATGTGTTAGAATAAACCCAGGAAAAACCATGCAAAAAGCCAAATCGAGCGATTCCGGCTGCTGTAGTCACGACGACCACCACGAACACAGCCATGAGAATCATAACCACGACCACGACCACGGCCACGGGAACGGAGATTTTAACCTCAAGCAAGAATTGATTCCTGTGATATTGGTTGTTGTACTATTTGTCGGCGGTTTAATTTTTGAAGAAAAACTGCACAACACGCCCTATTCTATAGGTGAATATCTAGTTTTCATCCCAGCCTATCTTTTAAGCGGATGGAATGTTTTAACCAGTGCGGGTCGCAATATTCTGCGAGGTCGATTTTTTGATGAAAATTTCTTAATGACTATAGCAACACTGGGCGCTGTAGCCATTCACAAACTCCCTGAAGCAGTCGGGGTGATGTTGTTTTTCAAAATCGGAGAACTTTTTCAAGAATTTGCGATCGGGCGATCGCGTCAATCGATCAAATCGCTTTTAGAAATTCGCCCAGATTATGCCAACCTCAAGGACAACGGCGACATCAAAAAAGTTTCGCCAGAAACCGTAGCCGTCGGCGATATCATCCTTGTCAAACCGGGAGAAAAAATTCCCTTAGACGGTGAAATTATAGACGGCAACTCTCAGATTGACACGTCTGCGCTAACTGGAGAATCAGTACCTCGAACCGTGAAAGCTGGAGAAACAGTTTTAGCAGGAACAATTAACCAGACAGGAGTTCTCACCGTCAAAGTTACCAAACTCTTCGGTGAATCTTCAATCTCCAGAATTCTGGAATTAGTAGAAAATGCCAGAAGCAAAAAAGCTGAAACTGAGAAATTTATCAGCAAATTTGCCAGTTACTACACGCCTTTTGTAGTATTTGCATCGCTAGCAGTGGCTTTAATTCCGCCTTTGTTCATTTCAGGGGCAACTAATGCCGATCGCTTTTTATGGATTTACCGCGCCCTAGTCTTGTTAGTTATTTCCTGCCCTTGCGGATTGGTGATTAGCATTCCTCTGGGATACTTTGGGGGAATTGGCGGTGCAGCCAAGCGCGGTATTTTGGTTAAAGGATCGACTTTTTTAGATACCCTGACAGCAGTCAAGACAGTTGTTGTGGACAAAACAGGCACTCTGACAAAAGGAGTTTTTCAAGTAGCACAAATTGTGCCTACAAAGGGTTTTTCACAATCTGAGTTCATGGAAATAGCGGCTAAAGTAGAATCTCAATCCAATCATCCTGTCGCGAAATCTATTCTGGAAGCTTACGGCGGAAAAATAGATTCATCGGATGTGAAAAATTACGAAGAAATAGCGGGACACGGCATCCGAGCAAAATTAAATAATCAAATTGTGCTGGCGGGAAATGACCGTTTGCTGCACCGAGAAAACATTGCTCACGATGTCTGCAATGCTGAAGGTACGATCGTGCATTTAGCGGTAGACAACCGCTACGCTGGGTATATTTTGATTGCTGACGAGCTTAAGGAAGACGCAGTACAGGCTATTCGCGACCTCAAGAAACTGGGTGTTGAGCGAATCGTGATGCTCACAGGAGATAATCAAGCTGTAGCCGATAGTGTTGCGAAAAAGCTCGGTTTAGATTCCTATTTAGCCGAGTTATTGCCCGAAGGAAAAGTCGAGGCGATCGAAAAACTTATTAGCCAATCTAGAAAAGGCGATAAAATTGTCTTTGTCGGAGACGGAATTAATGATGCACCAGTGCTTGCTAGAGCTGATGTGGGCATAGCGATGGGGGGTTTGGGTTCGGATGCGGCGATCGAAACTGCCGATGTTGTAATTATGTCAGATGCACCGTCAAAGGTGGCTGAAGCCATCCAAATTGCCCGGAAAACTCACAATATTGTCTGGCAAAATATCATTTTTGCCATGTTAGTCAAAGGCATATTTATTGCTTTGGGTGCTTTTGGGTTAGCTACCATGTGGGAAGCAGTTTTTGCTGATGTTGGGGTGGCTTTAGCTGCTATTTTCAATGCTACTAGAGTTTTGAAATAGAGTATTCGCAGACAATGGTGATTTTTGGCGATCGACCTCATCATAGTCGATCGCACGCACCTCGGTTCAGGCTCAAAATATAGACAACTTAATATATACGGTGACTCTGCCGGATTTGGATCCGACTGATGAAATTCCGCTACATTTGTGAGATTATGAAAAGAATATGAAAATTATTTAACGGTAAAACCAATGACTGACCCCGAAAACAGACCCAGCCTTCCAGAGGTTCACCGCAGCATCCCCGTTCCCAACAGCAAAGATTTCTGGCGTACGATGCTGGCTTACGCAGGGCCTGGATATTTGGTTTCAGTGGGTTACATGGACCCCGGAAACTGGGCGACTGATTTAGCGGGGGGAGCAAAGTTTGGCTATGCGCTATTAAGTGTGATTTTGCTATCTAATTTGATGGCAATTTTGCTTCAATCACTCTGCGTGCGTTTGGGAGTGGTAACGGGACGAGATTTGGCACAAGCTTGTCGAGATTATTTCAGTCCGCGAGTTAGTTTTTTGCTGTGGATACTTTGTGAAATTGCTATTTCGGCTTGCGATTTAGCGGAACTTGTTGGTAGTGCGATCGGACTGCAATTGCTATTTGGCATACCCTTAGTTTGGGGAGTGTGCATCACTGCGCTAGATGTGATAATGGTGTTATTTTTACAAGGGAAAGGCTTTCGTTATATCGAAGCTTTGGTAATTACGATTATTGCAATTATTGGCGGTTGTTTTATTGCCGAAATATTTTTTGCCAAACCAGATCCCGGAGGAGTTTTACTCGGTTATGTTCCGAAGCTAGAGATTTTGCAAAATCAGGGAATGCTTTATATTGCGGTTGGTATTTTGGGGGCAACTGTGATGCCGCACAATCTTTACTTGCATTCGTCGATCGTGCAAACTCGTGCTTGGCAAGAAACTTCCGATAAAAAATGGGAAGCAATTAAATTTAGCACAATTGATTCTACCGTAGCGCTGTCAATAGCTTTGTTTATTAATTCAGCAATTCTGATATTGTCTGCTGCAACATTTCACTTTTCGGGCTATCAAGAAGTAGCTGAAATTCAAGATGCTTACAAACTGCTTTCTCCGGTGCTGGGTGTGGGTTCAGCCAGTGCCATTTTTGCCTTTGCTTTATTAGCTTCGGGGCAGAACTCAACCTTGACTGCAACTCTAGCAGGACAGATTGTGATGGAAGGGTTTTTGAATTTTCGTCTGCGGCCTTGGTTGCGGCGGTTGCTGACTCGACTGGTGGCAATTGTACCAGCTTTGATCTCTATTATCCTGTTCGGTGAAGGCAGTACAACTAATTTGCTGGTTTTCAGTCAAGTGATTCTCAGTTTGCAATTACCTTTTGCAGTAATTCCCTTGGTAATGTTTACCTCAAACCGCCGCTTAATGGGAGAGTTTGTGAATCCATTTTGGCTCAAAGCAGTAGCTTGGTTAGTCGCTAGTATTATAGTAGGATTAAATAGTTGGCTGTTATTACAAACTCTTTTCTAGTAATTAGCAATTATAGTCCAGCCCCGCAAAGGGGAAGTTTTGTCTAACAATTTACACTGCGAATCCTTAGCCACAAGACTCCGTTGTCTCAAAAGGCTGTCGAAAGTCTTTTCCAACAATAAATCGCGTTGAATTTAGAGGATAAGTCTTCACATAAACCAGACAACCAGTTGCCGACGACGGACTGTAGGGAGAATTGGGTGAATACCGCAGCCAACTACCAGTTGGGTAATCTCCTAACTCATCACTCCAAGCGCCTTCGATGACAAAGATTTCTTTCACCTCAGATTCAACTACGTTCGACAAGGCTGTGCCAGGTTGCCAGCGTTCCACCCAAACTTTTTCAGGAAAACCCTCTTGCTCGTAAAGTGGCTTTACTTCAATTTGGGGAATAGCACCGGGCTGCCAGGACAACTCGTAAATATTCGTTTTCACCTGCTGGCGAGTGGTTCCACCATGTTGCCGTAATTTAACAAATGTCAGGCAACCTTCATCGCTATAAGGACGATGGATAAACCCTTCGGGATTGAGCATATAAGATCCTGGAGGATACACACCGGTTTCATCAGCGAAGTTACCCTGGAGTACCAAAATTTCTTCTCCACCCGGGTGTCCGTGTAGCGGGAAAAAGCCACCCGGATCGAAGCGAGTCAGCATGGTGACGGGATGATCTTGAACGTTATCGTCGGACTCAAAGCCACCAAACCAGATTCCACTAAAAGTGGTCTGATGCCAGGTTAGCGATGACTGCAAGACTGCGGCTCGACTTGATATGTCGTTGTGAATTGGTTGAGGTTGCCACTGAAGTTGAGAACGCATGATTCTTGAAATTTCCGATGAATTTAACGTTGATTTAATATTAATTCCTGATTGTTAAGTACGTCAACCTAATTAAAAGTAAAACGCGAGATATGTTAGATGCCCAACTTTTTTAAGAAGTCAGAGTTTTAGTAACACCAGTCAGGAAGGCTAAAGGTTGATTGTCTTTCGTCGCAATGACTGTATCGCTCTGGAGAGGGGTACGATCGCTTGCTCCTTCTTCCTTTTTCCTTCTGCTATAACTAATAACTAAAAAACAAAACCCGCCGGCGCGGGTTTTATCTTAAAGCTAATTGTGAATGACTGCCAATTTGAACTATTTTTTGACAGGAACAAGCTCGTTAGCAACAACCGGACGGGCAGACGAAGCGGTAGTTTGCAAAAGTGCGATCGCCTGCGCGTAGCAAGGATCGTCCTTAGTCGCCACCAACGTCGGTTTGTTAGCTAATTTCAGCTTTTGTTCGTCAGTTACTTCGACCTTAACATCGGGAGTAACCCCCTTGTGGCTGATATCCGTACCGTTGGGAGTATAGTAGTGAGCGATCGTCACCGCCAATCCCGAACCGTCAGCCAAAGAATGCACCGACTGCACCAAAGCTTTGCCAAAAGTTTGGCCGCCCATCACAGTTGCGCGCTTGTTGTCCTTCAGAGCACCGGCCAAAATCTCGCTGGCGCTGGCCGAGTTGTCGTCCACGAGCACCACCAAAGGCTTGTCAGTGATTGCAGTGCGGTTTGCCCGCATTTCCTGAGAATCGCCCGCGCGATCGACTGTGCGGACTATCGCCCCGGTATCCATCCACATCCGAGCGATATCAATGCTGACTCGCAGCAAGCCGCCGGGATTGCCCCGCAAATCCAACACAAAAGCGTCAGCTTTCTGATCCGAGAGCTTTTTAATCGCCGCCTGCATTTGTTCGCCCGCGTGGGAGCTAAACTCTTGCAAGCGGATGTAACCGACATTCTTACCGCCTTCATTCTTGAGGCTGTAGCGAACCGCTGCTACCTCAATTCTCGCCCTAGTCAGAGTGATATCAAACTCGCTTTTGCCCTCACGAGCAATCCGCAGCGTGACTTTCGTGCCTTCAGCGCCCCGAATTATCTGAGCCGCATCCGAGACAGTCATTCCTTTGGTAGCTTTGCCGTCAATCACCAAAATCGTATCGCCCGCTTGAATCCCTGCCTTGAGGGCCGGGGAATTTTCCATCGGCTCGACTACCCTAATCGCTTTCGTTTTCTCGTCTTCTTCCAGCCTCATCCCCACCCCTGTCAGTTCCCCGGAGGTTTGATTCGTCAGCGCTTCGTACTGCTTCGGGTCCATGAAGCGCGTGTAGGGGTCGTTTAATTTCTCTAGGGCTTTGCGGAGGGCGGTGTAAGCAGCTTCGCGAGAAGTATAATTTTTGCTCAGCAAGTCTTGGCGAGTTACTTGCCAGTCAGTCTTGTTAAAGCTGCCATCAACATACTCTCGATTCACAATTTGCCAAGCTTCGTCTAAGACAGCTTTGGGGCTATCTTGAAGCTCGGCGCGGACTGATTGACTCAGGCCCGGAACGAGTAAAGATATCGAAGCGGTTGTTGCCATCGCCCCACTGAACAGGGCTGCCTGTAACTTAGAAAAGCGTCTGCGGGCTTGATTCATTGAATTTGGCTCAATTCGATTTTAGATTTTTGATTTGAGATTTTATATTGCTAAAAAATCTCACACTACTACTTAAACTATTGTGTGGAGGCTCCACGATCCCTTTCGACAGTTTAACTAGATTCTTAGTCGATCGCCAACCAATTACTACTCTCTTTTAATAAACTTAATTTAAAACTTGGATTTAAATGTGCCGTGGAAGCTAAAATCGAACAATTTTCGCGTAAGTGGTTGAGCCTGCTCGTTAATGGAGTTATCGGTCTAGCAGCGCTGGCGGGGGTCGTTGCCATGCAGTCGAGCGGGGAGTTGGGCGGAATGCCCTCTGCTGGCGTTCAGGGGCAAAAGCCGCTGTCTGCAATTTCTGCTGCCAGTTTCAAGCAAGCCGCACAGCAAGAAGCGCAGCAAGAAGCCCTGCGGCTGAAAATGCTCAAAACTATCCCTAGTTTTGGGTTTGACAATTTAATTGCAGATTGGACATTTCTCAAATTTTTGCAGTATTTTGGCGACGACGAAGCGCGAGATGTAACGGGCTACAATCTGAGCCAAGATTATTTTGACATAGTTACGCAGCGCGACCCGCGGTGGTCTGACATCTATCTGTTTCTTTCCACAGCTATTTCTTTTTATCAGGGAAAGCCTGAAACTGCTGTTAATTTTATAGAGCGCGGTACTAGGGCCCTTGCCCTTTCGCCGCAAATTCATTCCCAATCGTGGATAGTGTGGCGAACTAAAGGTCTTGATGAGTTGCTGCTGTTGGGGGATATTCCCGAGTCAATTCGCTCTCACGAAATGGCTGCTGATTGGGTGCAAGGAAGCCCGGAATGGTCGAAATTGGCGCCGATGTTTCGAGCAACTGCTGAGTATTTGCGCAGAGATCCCGATAGCGTGCCGGTGCGGTTTATTGCTTGGAGTACGGTTTACGATCAAACAACTGATAAGTTGGTGCGTCAAAGGGCGAAACAAGCTCTTGTCAAGTTGGGAGCTCAGGTGAAAAAAGATCGGAATGGAAAGGAGAGTTTTATTTTGCCGCCTCGAAAGTAAGCAGAAGGAAGAAGGAAGAAGGAAGAAGGAAGAAGGAAGAAGGAAGAAGGAAGAAGGAAGAAGGAAGAAGGAAGAAGGAAAATGCAGCCACAGTCATAGTTTCAACTATCAAGAATGTCCTAACCGTCAAGACTGTTAACTGTAATTCTCAAATCTAAAATCTAAAATCTAAAATCGGCTTGAGTTAGTTCCCGCCATTCACCGGGTTTGAGGCCTTCCAGACGCAAATGCCCGATCGCACTCCTGACTAGCCGCAGCGTCGGAAACCCTACTGCTGCGGTCATCCGGCGCACTTGGCGGTTGCGGCCTTCTGTCAGGGTGATTTCCAGCCAAGCTGTCGGTATGTTTTTGCGAAATCTAATCGGCGGTTCGCGGGGCGGCAAAGGTGGTTCTTCTAACAATAATTGCACTTTTGCCGATCGAGTCCGATAATCTTGAATTGTGACACCTGTCTGCAAAGCTGCGATCGCACTTGCATCAGGAATTCGTTCAACTTGCACCCAGTAAGTGCGGGGATGAGCGAATTTCGGGTCACTGAGGCGGTGCTGCATTTGTCCGTCATCGGTTAGCAGCAACAAACCTTCACTATCGCGATCGAGCCTTCCTACTGCATAAATGTTAGGAATAGGAATATAGTCTTTGAGAGTGCTGCGTTTAGTCTCGCTGGAGTTGTCAGTGAATTGAGTTAAAACGTCGTAGGGTTTGTAAAAGAGAATGTAACGATAGGGCATGACAATTAACAATTAAAAATGTACGGGCGGGTTTTAATATTAAGTAAGTTGGTATAAACTAACATCTTGCACTAATGCCAATAATCCTGTATTGCCGGGTTTCACCGACAATAATTGCCTAAAACCCACAATCTCCAAAACCCGCCCCCACGAACACGGCAATATGAATAAACCTACACCTAATTTTACCATGCCCGAAGCCACACACCGCGTTTGCATCGTCTTAGGAACTCGCCCGGAAGCGATTAAACTAGCCCCAGTAATTCAACGGTTCAAAAATTCGCCAACCTTTGACACCCAAGTAATTTTAACCGGTCAGCACCGAGAAATGGTCGAGCAAGTAATGCGAATGTTCGATCTAAAAGCCGATCGGGATTTAGCAATTATGCAGCACCAGCAAACCTTGACGGATATTACTTCCCGGAGTTTGCAGGGTTTGGAAGCTTTGTTTAAAGAATTGCAGCCAGAAATCGTGTTAGTTCAGGGCGATACAACGACTGCGTTTGCCGCTGCTTTGGCTGCATTTTACCATAAAATACCCGTAGGTCACGTAGAAGCAGGATTGCGGACAGACGACGTGTTCAATCCTTACCCCGAAGAGGCTAACCGACGGTTAATATCTCAGCTCACACGGCTGCATTTTGCCCCGACAGCGCTTGCCCAAGAGAATTTAGGGCGATCGGGCGTTTTGGGAGAAATTCACCGTACAGGCAACACAGTAATCGATGCTTTGCTTGCAGTAGCTAAACGCGAACCAGAATGCAATATTCCTAACTTAGATTGGAGCAAATATCGCACTATCTTAGCAACTGTTCACCGCCGGGAAAATTGGGGAAAACCTTTAGCAGGAATTGCTCAGGCATTTCTCCAAATCTTAGATAATTTTCACGATACAGCCTTGCTCTTACCTCTACACCGAAATCCGACAGTTCGAGAACCTTTGCAAGCTCTTTTGGGCGACCATCCGAGAGTATTTTTAACTGAACCTTTAGATTACGCAGAATTAGTAGGAGCGATGCAGAGAAGTCATTTAATCCTCACAGATTCCGGCGGCTTGCAAGAAGAAGCACCTAGTTTGGGCAAGCCAGTTTTAGTATTACGAGAAACCACGGAAAGACCTGAGGCAATTTCTGGGGGGACGGCTAAACTTGTGGGTACGAATTCTGATACAATTTTCACAGCAGCGGCAGAATTGCTCAGCAATTCCGCAGCTTACAACGCAATGGCAATGGCAATTAATCCTTTTGGTGACGGTTTGGCAGCCTCGCGGATTTTGAAAATTGTAGCAGAGTATTTTAGTCAGAAGACAGTTGACAATTGACGGTTGACAGTGAGTCGAAAAACTGCAAACAGATTCTCAACTATTTATTGGCTGAGTCCGACCTCTATGGGAATCTCAATCACAAACTTCGTGCCTTCGCCCAGAGTGGAATCACACCACAGTTTTCCTCCATGCTTTTCCTTCACCACCTGATAGCTAATGGATAAGCCTAATCCTGTCCCCTTTCCTACGGGTTTAGTAGTGAAGAAGGGATCGAATAGGCGCGATCGCGCTTTCTCTGGAATGCCCGTACCGTTATCGGCGATCGCAATCTGCACCCACTGTTGTTCTGTTTTGGTAGTCTTAATCCAAATCCGATTCGGTTGGTCAGCAATATCCGTAAAACTACGTCCTTCATTGCTATCTTCCAAAGCATCGATCGCATTTGATAGCAAGTTCATAAACACCTGATTAAGTTGACCTGCATAGCATTCTACCAACGGTAACTCGCCATATTCTCTTACTACTTCAATGGTTGGGCGTTCTGGCTGGGCTTGAAGGCGATGTTCTAAAATCATCAAGGTGTTATCAATGCCTTCATGGATATCGACAGCCTTGAATTCTGAGTGATCCAGACGAGAAAAGCTACGCAACGAAACCACAATGTCCCGAATGCGACTGGTGCCCATTTTCATCGACTTAAGAATCTTAGTGAGATCCTCTTGTAGGAAGTTTAGATCCACATCGTCTAGGTCATCTTGAAGTGATGGGGACGGGTTGGGATAGTGCTTTTGATAGGCATCTAGTAATCCCAGTAAGTCATGGATGTGATCGTTGAGATAAGACAGGTTGCCGTAGATAAAGCTGACCGGGTTGTTAATTTCGTGCGCTATCCCTGCCACCATTTGCCCCAGTGCCGACATTTTTTCGTGATGCACCATCTGACTCTGGGTGCGGTGCAGTTCTTCAAGGGTACTCTCTAGTTGTTGCAACTGTTGGTTCAGTTGCCGATCGCGAGCCATAAGCTGCTCTGCCATACTTTTAAATCCCTGAGCTAAAAGCCCCACTTCATCCTGACTATCAACCGGAATACCAATGGCTAAATTGCCTCTGGCCAATTCCTGGGTTGCCTTAGTCAGTCTTTGAATGCGAAGGCTCAGAGCTTGGGTCAGACGCAAACCTCCGATCATCACGACTGCGATCAGGACACTTCCTAATAGACCAAAGCCGCCCACCACAAACCATAAATGGTGTTCTGCTTCGTCTATTTCCTTAGCAGACTTGAGTACAGCAATTTGGAGAGTTGCCCCATCAAAACTTTGTAATTCGATTGTTGCGATCAGGTATTCTTCACCTGCAATCCTAATTTTGGTGGGCAACCCGTCTGGCTGTCGAAATTGCCAAGGTCGATCGCGCGGAAGTGGCAAAGTAGCAGCCGTCACCCTCTCCCCCTCAAAAGCCACCAAATGTATGGATGTGTCGCCACGAATTGACTTTAGCGCTGTGTCGTCGATGGCTACTCCCGCAGCCAAGCCACCTAGCACTTTTTTAAATGATTTGATCGAGATGGAGGCAATCATCGAAGAAGGAGCCCCGTTTTCTGCTAGGAGAATGCCTGATAACTCTAGTCCAATGCGGGCGGCACGGTTGACAGAGGCATCCTGCAATTTCGCCTGCCTTATTGCTCCCAACTGTGAAGACACTAAGACTTGACCATTAGTGTCAACTATTCTGATCAAATCCAGTTTTAAACCAGCTTGGATTGGTAATACAGTTCGCAGTAATAAAGCGCGATCGCCCTCACCTACTGCTCTGATGACATCATTATCCTCACTCACGGAACGGGTTTTCACACTGAGTGATTCTTGCCTTTGCTTGAGAGTTTCCCGCAGCATACTAGCCAGATCCACCATCTCGTTTCGTGCTATCTGTTCTAAATTGATTCTAGCAAAATAACCAAAACCCAAGGTTCCGAGAGTCCATAGACTCAGAAATGCCAACAACAGAGGCGATAACAACTTGGCGGAAACGGGTAACCGCCGGTATCTCGATCGGATGGCCACAGCTCTTAATTCTTGGCGGATTGGGTCACGGAAATAAAGCCAGACTGCTCCATCGCGTTGATTCCTGGCGGACTAGAGATGTATTCAAGTAGCGCTTGGGTAGCCTCTGAAGGTTTTTTGTGCCAGAGAATTGAAATTGTCCGAACCATCGGATACTTGCCCGCTTTGACATTTTCTCGTGTTGGTTCAACCCCGTCGAGGCTGAGGCGGTTGACAGGTAGTTTATCGGAAATGGCGTGAGCCAGGGAAAAGGTACCGATGCTGTAAGGAGTGCTTTGAATTGCCTCGATCAATTCCCCTTCTTTCCGAAATACTACTGCTTCTAATGAATTTTTTAAATCTGCTCCTAGGTAATATTTCCGCAATAGCCGCTTAGCAGATTCATCTTCTGGGCGATCGAGCAGCACAATTTTAGCATCGGTTCCTCCGAGTTCTTTCCAGTTGGTGATAGTGCCGCTATAAATGCCTTTGATGTCTTCAGTAGTGAGGTTTTTCACCCCTGTGACGCTGGAATTAGTGGCCACTAAAAGGGCATCATGGGCAACATCACGAGACTCTAAAGTGCCATCATTTTCTTCTGGCTTTAATGTTCTTGATATTGCACCTACATCGACTAATGTCTGTTTAACCCCATCAATTATATTTTCTGACTGCCCTGGTTCTAGGTTGGTAATTTTGACGTTTTTTGCGCTAGCTTCGTAGTTGGTTTGCAGCACCTTAATCAGACCCAAAGTGCTGCTTGACGCCCCAACTTTAATCGAGGTTTGGGTTTGTGTTGCCGCAGTCGTGGGCGCTGTTGTCGTGGTGGCACTGCTGGTCGTCGTACTGCAACTGGGCAGCCCGAGGAGGACGATCGCACTTAAAGCTACCGTAACTAAATTCGGTTTCATTAAAAAATTCCTATGCTATTTAAAAAGATGAGCTGGGTAGTAGAAACTCAAGTTTTTGATGATTTTATAGTGAACCCAACTCAAGCAATTTTTTAGGTTGGGATAAAAAAAAGGAGTTGATATTTCACGGTTGATTTCACCCTTAATAAATCTTATGCTAAATAATTAAAATTTGCAATGAGTCATCGCAACCTTTTGTCATGCTGTTTGATAGGATTAGCGATCGCATCCTACTTATTATAGATGCGATCGCACACAATGGAGCCTAACTGATTAGCAATTACTGTTACAGGTCAATCTGGAAGCTGTTATCCTGACTAATTTATCTTAATTGCAAGTTACAGATAAGTATTTGTTGTTGAGCTTGGTAGATCGATTTGCGATGGATCTAAAACGACGAAAATCAGAAATCCTTTGATTTAAAGGGACTTATAGCAAAACTGAGGCGAAAATGGCTTCAAACCTAGATGGATTGGATAAAGACTTTCAGCTCGAATAGGCATAAATCTAGTATTTACAGGGGTTTCAGGCATTTTTAAGTAAGTCGTCGGCCTCTTTCCTTTACAAGCGAGAGGTTTTCAGCCCCTAGAGGGAAGGGCTGTTTCCTTCTCGGATTTTAGCACAGCTAAAATTTTGAATGAAAAGATTCATGTGCTCGTCGGACACTAAAAAATCAACTATAAATTTTATTTATAGTTGAATAAACTGTTTTCATTTCTGTGAATAAGTTGAGGAATTTTAATTTTTAAATTACGAGCTAATAATTAAGCCAATATATCTTTTTAATTAAGTAAAATCATCAGCTTTTCTAGCTTCTAGTTTAGCCATCTTTGACCATTGGTGACAATTTAAGACTTAATTGCATTTGTCAATCAGTAATATTAATCAAAAAAACTGCTTTTTTAGGAGTGGAAAATTCACGATTTAAGAGGGAGTAAGTATAAATATCACCCTCGGCATGATTCCTCGATCGCCCAAATCTCAGTTTTATGCCCAAAATCCGAGTAAATGTTGAGCATAATTGCTGATTGACAAATGCTTTCTTAGCTTAACTTGTTACCAACGATCTTTGACCGCAGGTTAATGAGGAAAACCTAAGAATCGGTAAAGATTAAGAGCGATGCTTGTCAGGACTGATAAATTAGTGACTGCTATGTAGTTATGTCGAGGCCATATATTTTCCTTGAAAACTACATTTTTTACCGAATGTAACTGATTTTTAATTAGCCAATGACCTCGGATTTTTGACGCAAATATTTCGGCTGATACCGATAAGCTGCTGATGTAATACGCAAGGTGTTTATAATCTTTTTTCCCACGAGTACCGCTGATTTCCACTTTAATTAAACTGGTAACTACACCCTGTTTAATTGATCGATATTCTTTAGTTTATGGGCAGGAATATCAAACACAGATACCTTTCTGACTCTGGTGACGACAATGACTAATATTTACGATCTCGTTTGAATTCTAGATGGTTAATTTTCTGTAATTTGCATAGCGTGTTTAAATTTTTTTTAATTGCATTTAAGAGCAAAAATATAATCTTTTTTAATCAGAGAAATCAAAGTATTTGTCTCTTTATGATAATGCAAAGCATCCAATGTAAATACGTTTCCTCGATGAATATAACCCTTTACTAGCTCTTGTACCTGTCCGATTTCTGAACTTTTTTTGTTATCAAAATTTTGCAATCTGAAAACCAAACCAGGGTGCTGACTAAATAAGGACACAATAGACACACAATTTTGAGAGTTCTTCGGGAAGTTTTGGCAGGTAGTTCTGAGACCTTTACCATCAATCGAGACCCAATCAGTTAAATCAATTGAGGTAGTTAGCTGACTAGCCCATTGATTAAATGTGTCGATTAAATTAGAGATGTCAACTAACATCATTGCTCGTCTAATACTATAATAACATTGATTGTATTTTATCATTAGCGAGTGAGATAAAATGTCTTAAAGATTAGTTTTTGGTGGATTTAGCACTGGTATTTAAGAGATATTTTTCTATTCAAATAACCCAAATTTGACCACTATAACTAATAGTAAAATCCGTCCTAGTAGATGTTTTTTATCTAATTTTGGGCGTGGCTCATTGATGTTTTCTAAGAAATAAGATTAGAGTCGGCATATATGTTTTTGTTGAGCGAACGCTAAAAAGCTTATGAGATAGGCGATCGCTTTTACTTTTGATCGTACCCGAAAATAAAACAGCCCTGCCTCGCGAGTGGGGCGCTGGAAACTGCAACTACACAAACGAAGTCCCCGCAGAGGGGGACTAATTCCTGTTAAAAAAACTCGGTTTCTGCCTCCATTCCCGAATTACCAATCCCCACCGCCACCCCCACTACTAGAGTCGCTGCTACTACTGCTACTGCTGTAGTCGCTACTGCTACTGCTGCTGCTGTAGTCGTTACTGCTACTGCTGCTGTAGTCGTTACTGCTACTGCTGCTGCTGTAGTCGTTACTGCTACTGCTACTGCTACTGCTGCTGCTGTAGTCGCCACCCGCATCGCCACCGCTGGAGTTGCCACCGCCAAAGCTACGCCCGTAGTCGGGACTGCTAATGCTGCTGCTGTAATCGCCACCCGCACCGCCACCGCTGGAGTCGCCACCGCCAAAGCTACCTCCGCAGGCGGGACTGCTAATACTGTAGTCGCTGCTATTAGTGCTGTAATCGCCACCGCAATCATCGCTATTACTGTTAGTGCTGTAGTCGCTAGTGCTACTGTAATCGATGCTGTTATACCAATTTCCTAAAGTCATGCTACAGATAGAGCATCTAAAATAAATTCCCATCCCGTCAAAGAAGCAATAACTTCCAACGTCAACTT
>NZ_SRRZ01000034.1 GCF_013179805.1 Microcoleus asticus IPMA8
AACTCCTGACATTTTTTTGACCTCTATTTGGCTAGTCAATTGCAAAATGCACTTCTACTAACTGTAGCACTATTTTATGAAATTGGTATTAGACCGAAAGAGTTGGGATAACTTTAACTAATCGGGAGACTTAAAAGCCCAAATAGAAGCATTTAAAAGTTACACAAGATGCTATCCAGAATCGATCCATGCCGTTAGCGAAGCCCTCGAAGAGGATCGGATTTATCGAACCCGAAAAAATCGATCATGGTGTAAAGAAAGAGGAATTAGAATTAGTGGATATCCGCTAGGAATAGCACCCGCCAATGTGAGCAAAGAAACAAAGAAACAAGCCTGGGAAGATGAAAGAATTAGAAATGCAATTAAGGGCAAATTTGGACCAAAAAAACGAAAATTTAGATTGAATCGAGTGATGGCAAAACTTGATAATACTTCTGGTACAGCCATTGCTATTACTTTTTTAGTAATCAACCTTTCTATCTGGTTAAGATGGTTTTTTTGTTTTTTGTTCTTCTGCCGATTTCCCAAAATAAGGTCTGGTTACGGTTTAATAACTGTAAAAAATTATATGTGGGCAAATTACAAAAACAAAAACTTATGCTTCACCGGGATTGAATCACCAATCAATTGTTCTCCTAATTTTCCCTAACTTATTCAGCAACCCCGACTTAGATTCAGGAATGGTCAAAGCCGTAGGGGTGACACCTGCAAATGTTGCCAAAGGTATTGTTACCGAAGCAATAGCGGTCGATTTAACACGGCAAAATGTTGAGCTAGGAGAGTTGCATATCGAGCGAGCTTATTTGACAAGCCATTGGGTTAAAGAACGTGAATCAAACTTGACAATAATTTGTAAATCTTGGCGAGTTCGCAACGGCAAATATTTTGATAAAACAGCTTTTAATCTCGATTGAGACTTGCGCATAATTCGTTCCCCCAATGGCATCAGTATACCATTTACCGCAGGAAAAACTGTGCTATTTTCCCAAAAGCAATGTCAGACTTGCCCGCTGCATTCTCAGCGTACAGCTAGTGCTAAATGCCGGATGGTTTCCCTTCATCCAGACGAGTCTTTATTGCAGGAGTTGCTTCAGCGTCAAACCACAGCACTCGATCGTCCAAAATTAAGAGAGCGAATTAGTGTGGAACATAGCTTAGCTCACATCGGTCAATGGCAAGGAGTACAAGCTCGGTATTTGGGTTGGCGCAAAAATCTTTTCGATTTGGGACGGATGGCAGTGGTTCATAATCTTCATGTTTTGTCAACAAGTTTTACAGAGCGTCAATTGATATCTGCCTAACTCAAAAGATTTTTCAGTTGGATATGAGATTTTTCATATTGATAACCAGCCGGATTTATTGGTAACAAAAAATCGGCGGAAATTATGGATTGGTAATTTTTGCTCGCCACTGCGTAGCAACTTGAGTTTTGAGTAGCACATTGTAAGTTGTTTGTGCAACCCATACTTGATGCTTTTTGTTAACTTCTTTTACTGGACTGGCGCTCTAGCCTTTACCCAAAGCTGACAACAAGCCAATTATCCTCAAACGCGACATTTGTTATTGAACAGTTTTTACAACAGAAGCAGTAAAAGGACGAGCTCAATACACCAGGGTTTTAGCACCGGCCCGTAAGTCCGGTCAGGCTGGCAACCACCGCTACTAAATCGGCAGCATCTACAGGTTTGGTCAAATGCATCTGAAAACCTGCTAATAGGGCCTGCCGACGATCGTCATTCCGGGCATAAGCCGTCAGCGCGATCGCCGGTAGCCGACCGCCCCGCTGCGCTTCAAGTTGCCGCAACTTGCGGATCAGGGAGTAGCCATCCTCATCCGGCATCCCAATATCGCTCACTAAAACATCGGGGCTGCGGGTTGCGGTTTCAATAACAGTCAACGCCTCTTTGACCGAAGCCACAGCGATGACATCCGCACCATACTTTTGCAGAATTGTACTCAGCAACTCTAGCGCGTCAGCCTCGTCGTCTACCACTAAAATTTGTAAGCCTTCAAGGGTGGGTGACGCCTCAACCCTCGCATTCTCCTCGACGATCGAGTTTAATCGTTCTGGGTCGCCGCTGGCTGGTGGATGGATAATCATCACGGGCAGTTTGACTGTAAAGCTCGTCCCCTGTCCTATTCCTGGACTCACTACCGTTACAGTCCCGCCATGCAATTCAACTAATTGACGCACAATGGCTAACCCTAAACCCAACCCCCCATAACTGCGAGTGGTCGTGCTGTCGTGCTGGCGGAAGCGATCGAAGACAAAGGGTAGAAAGTCTGAGCTGATGCCTGGTCCAGTGTCGCTGACAGTAATTTCAACATGAGAATTAACCCGCTCCAAACGAATCTGGACTCGCCCGTTTTTAGGCGTGAATTTGATGGCGTTAGAAACGAGATTCCACACAACTTGCTGCAACCGATCTGCATCACCTAAGAGCGGGCCAGATTCTGAATCGAGCACGCTTTGCAGGCGAATTGATTTTGCCTCAGCCGCCAAGCGTACAGAGTCAATCGCCGATTCAATCACCGATACGAGGTTGACTCTACGGACTTGGAGGCGCAGTTTACCTGTGATGATGCGAGAAACATCGAGAATGTCTTCAATGAGCTGGGCTTGAGACTTTGCGTTTCGCTCGATCGTCTCCAAAGCCCGCACAACCTTATCCCCACTCAGGTTTTTCTGCCGTAGTAACATCGTTGACCATCCTAAGATGGCGTTGAGAGGAGTTCTGAGTTCATGAGAAAGAATCGAGAGAAACTCATCCTTGGCACGGTTGGCAGCCTCTGCATCTTCGCGAATCACTTGTTCACGCATCAATAATTCGTCTTTGGTGCGATTAGACGCTTCCAGTTCCGCGGTGCGTTCCTGCACCCGTTGCTCTAGCTCGACATTAATCGCCTGGATACGGCGGCGACTCTCCTCTAGTTCCTGATTTGTAAGGGCGAGTTGGGCGGGACTTGGCGCATCGATCGCCACTGGAATTAAGGGAATCACTAAAAAGGTGAACGTATAGAAAGACCAAGCACCATTGGCCGCTTTGATCAGTCCTGAAACCCAGTAGATGGGATACCAAAGTGTCACTACTCCCATCAGGTGGGTCGTGCCACATAAGGCAAAGATAAAAAATAAACCCACCAGCAGCATCACCGTCTTGGGAGGCAGATCCTGACGCTCATACCTAAAGTAAACAATGGCAACCGCCACCGAGTAATACCCGAGGACAGTCAGTACATCTGACGTTAAGTGCAGCCATACTAACTCCGGTTTCCAGAGGTAGCAATGCCCGTGAGGAATGAAATTAGTCGAAAAAAATGTGCTGAAGAGGTCAGGCATATTAGTTTACGGGACTGTCAAGTTAATTAGGGCGTTTCATCAATTCCACCAGATGACCCCAGCAGCGAGATGAATCGCAGGCCCGAAAGTTCACCGCCCTAGGGTCAGAGCGCGTCGCGATTGCTTGATACTGCTTGAGCTTGGCGAAAAAGTTCTCAATCAAATGACGGGCTTTGTACAATTCCGTATCGTAAGTTCGCTGGGTCTTGCGGTGGTGGCGAGGTGGAATCACGGCGCTCTTCCCCTCGGCATTGAGGCGGTTAATCACAGCCTGATTTGCATCATAGCCCTTTGTCAGCCAGCAGTGTACCTGCTACCAGTAACGGCGGTAGTTGGTCGGCTCCTTCTCGCGTCACCAGCTTGTCCGGGGATGAGGTGAAACCCCAACGGATTGCCCAACGCATCCACGCGCTCGCATGAATCTTGTTACTCAATCGCCCTTTGCTGCCTCCAATTGCTTCATTCCTACGCTCCTCAAAAAGCTCAGCAGGAAGATGTTTTTTTCAAGTGGGAAAATGCCTGAATTAAAACTAAGTGTACCGCCGGGAAATAGTGGGTAAATGTGCTTTAATATATGTCCAAATTCGCTCCTAAAAACGAAAATCAAAAATGTTAGAATTCGATCGCCTGTTCCAAACAATCGAAGAATTAGTAATGCTGCACTCACCCAGCGGTGCGGAATCGGAAATTAACCAGCGGTTGATGGAAAAATTCGCCGCCCTGGGAGTGAATGCTTGGGTCGATCGCGCGGACAATGCGATCGCCCTAATTAAGGGTCGCAATCCCGAAAAGTCGATCGCCATTACCGCCCACAAAGACGAAATTGGCGCCCTAGTTAAAACAATAGGCGAGAGTGGCCGCGTGGAAGTCCGCAGATTGGGCGGCTCGTTTCCTTGGGTTTACGGCGAAGGCGTGGTGGATTTGCTCGGAGACAAGCAAACAATTAGCGGCATTCTCAGCTTCGGTTCCCGCCATGTTTCTCACGAATCTCCTCAGAAAGCTCAGCAGGAAGATGTTTGCTTAAAGTGGGAAAATGCCTGGATCGAAACTAAGTTTACCGCCGAGGAATTAGCCGAGGCCGGAATTCGACCGGGCACGCGGATGGTGGTGGGAAAGCACCGCAAGCGCCCGCTGCGGTTGAAGGACTGGATCGCGAGCTACACTCTGGACAACAAGGCTTCAGTGGCGATTTTACTGGCTCTGGCGGAATGTTTGAAAGAGCCTGCGGTGAATGTTTATTTGGTAGCGTCGGCGAAGGAGGAGGTTGGGGCGATCGGAGCTTTGTATTTCACGCAGCGCCAGCCGTTGGACGCGCTGATCGCTTTGGAAATTTGCCCTCTGGCACCGGAATACCCGATTCGTGACGGCGAAAACCCGGTTTTGCTGGTTCAGGACGGCTACGGAGTCTACGATGAAGGATTGAACGCCCAATTGCGCGCAGCAGCCGCAGTATCTGATGTAGAGGTGCAGTTGGCGGTAATTAGCGGTTTTGGGAGCGATGCTTCGATCGCCATGAAGTTCGGCCACGTAGCCCGCGCCGCTTGTTTGGCTTTCCCCACCCAGAACACCCACGGTTTTGAAATCGCTCATCTCGGGGCGATCGACAATTGCGCCGCCATCCTCAAAGCCTACTGTGACGAGCTTTGGGACGAGTAGAAAAAAAACTTTCGCAAAGTAGTTGACAGATTGGGAAAGATTAGTTAAGGTAATAAAGGTGCGGAACACAAGCAAACGCAACGCGCCCCCATCGTCTAGAGGCCTAGGACACATCCCTTTCACGGATGCGACGGGGATTCGAATTCCCCTGGGGGTATTGAAAATTTAACTCTGATATCAAAGTGATATCTAGCAACTGGTAAAGGCAAAAAGCCCTCCCCACACGCTAGTTATCATTTTTGTTTTTGGGGCGATCGAGAAATTGGGTCTTGGGTTAGAACCCACATTCCGCTCTTGGACTGTCACACCGTGATAATTTTCGCTTTTGACGAGTCTGAACCTCCTGCTGTGAGAAAGTTTCAGACCTTCATAGGAAAAAACCATCTCCTCTTCAACCAATTCTCAAAAACTAGCGACTGTTGATTGGGAATTTAGTCAAAATTGATCCAAACCTCATGGCTGCCTCAAAAATATCTGAATGTGACAGTCAAAGGGCGGAATGTGGGTTCTAACATTTGTGCAGGCTCTCTGAACCTTTCCCGATTGTAGAGCATCCAGGCACTTTCCAAAGCTGTTTTCGCGCTCGACTTAGCCGATAAAATTTCCGGCAGTTTGTAGTCAGGACTTTAGTGCTTTTAATCAGGACTCAAGTCCTGACTACGATCGCCATTACCAAGTATATTTATTTTTCAACCATTCGATCGAGCTTTTCCCTAACCAACAAATGTAACAGCGATCGCAGCAAAAACAAGCCGCCGAATCCCGAAACCGCAAAAGCGACGATCGCCCCCGTTTGATATCCGCCCACCAGCAGCACAGCACCCGACAGCACCGCAAAACCCGCCAGACAAGCAAAAATTAGAGTTTTCAAAGCTAAATTAATCCGTTTCAAGGCTCTTTCGCTCTCGATATTTCGCACTCTAATTTGCAGTTCGCCCTCTTCAATTCGCTGCTCCAAACGCTTGATAAAAACTTGCGATTTGCTCGGCTGCCGTAACTTATATGTAATAAAACTTCGCGCTTGTCTTGCCAATTCTCCGATCGCATTTCCCCGCCCCTTGCTCACCGCAAGACTCTTGACAAAAGGCTGAGCGGATGCTATGAAATTGTAGTTTGGGTCGAGAGTTCTAGCAATGCCGTCGAGAGTGGTCACCGACTTGACAATAAACATCATTTCTGCAGGCAACCGAAACGGTTGCTGCTCGAACATGATATAAAGTTCGTTCTTAATTTCATTAAAAGCTTGAAAGTCGATCGGCTTATCAATAAACTTATCCAACAGAAAAGCAATCAGCCTGCGCACCGGCATCATATCCGGCATCGGTTCAACTAAGCCCATAGTAATTAAAGTATTGAGTACCTCGTCAGTATCCTTTCTCAGCACAGCAAAAAAAGTCTTGACCATTTGGTCTTTAGCCAGAGACTTAACCTCAGCCATCATCCCAAAATCGTAAAAAATCAAGCTGCCATCTTCTGTCACCGCCAAATTTCCCGGATGCGGGTCAGCTTGAAAAAAACCGTCAATTAACAACTGTTTCAAATAACAGCAAATTCCTAGTTGGTTGAGCTTCACAATATCTACTCCAATCGCTTCTAAACTAATGCGATCGTCAACCTTAATCCCTGGTGCGTATTCTAGAGTCAGCACTTTTTTAGTCGTGTATTGCCAGTAGACTTTCGGGACAATAACCTGAGGATATTCTCGAAAATTATGGCTAAAGCGATCGGAATTTTTACCTTCTTGCACGTAGTCAATTTCTTGATATAAAATCTTAAAAAACTCGTGATAAATAGATTCCAGGCCGTACTTGCGAGTCCCAGGCAAATAGCGATCGCAAAAACGCATCACTTGGCGCACCGCCTTCACATCCAAATTAAATAAACTTTCCAAACCCGGACGCTGCACCTTTACAATCACATCTTCCCCGGTGTGCAGCCTCGCTTTGTGCACCTGTCCCAAACTCGCAGCAGCGATCGGCAACGGGTCAAAATCGCGGTACAAAGCATAAATATCCTTGCCTAACTCTGATTCTACAAGAGCGATCGCCTCTTCGGAACTAAACTGAGGAACCCGATCCTGCAACTGTTCGAGTTCCTTCACATACTCAAGTGGCAGCAAATCCGCCCGAGTCGAGAGAGACTGCCCAATTTTAATAAAGGTTGGGCCTAAATTAAGCAAAGTATTGACCAACCAATGAGCGCGAATTCTTCTAGTATGAGGAGAATTATTTTGCAGCAGTCCATCCCACCACAAAAAAAACATAAACTTTCCCGCCGCTGCAAAAATGTCTATTTGTCGCGCCAGCGGCGAATATTTAGAACGTTGCCAACGGAGGGTTTTAGGTGCAGCTTTTATGAGCATAATATTGGCTATCGAGTTCCATGCACCGCGACAATTTTTAGAGGATAGTCAAAGACGCTTAAATCGGCTTTTACGAAAATACTTCGTAGGCTTTTGAAACAGTTAAAAACTCAGTTTCTTTGGTCTATACTGCATAATATCATCTCCGGTTATACAATCATAATTCAGTTTGCAGCAACGGATTTAGTCCCGATTAATTCATTAAGAGAGGACGATCGCACTCACTACAAATACGCGTTAATTACGGGTAAATAACCGAACATCATATAAGTCTTGGGGAGAATCAGCAATGAAGAATCGGCAATTTAGAAGCGAAACCAGACAAACAAATCAAAAAGGAGGATTTGATAGTAGGGTTTGCCAGATCCAAATCTCCCTTTAAAAGCAAGTCTTCGCCTGTTCGCTGCCAATAATTCACAACCGCTTTTCCACCAAACTATTATTCTAGATTACAGAGTTCCGCTGGAAATTGTGGCAGAGTCAGAGTAAAAGATGTGCGCCACAACTCGTCAGCTTCAAAACTTTCTGCCGGACAGCTAGACACATCAATAGTACCATTCAAGTGCTGTACTAAACACTTTACCAGCGCCAGACCCAAACCCGTACCGGCGATAGCTTGGTCAGTAATGCCTGTGCCGCGGCGGAACTGGTCAAAGATGTAGGGCAAATCAGCAGCAGAAATGCCAGATCCGAAATTAGAAACGCTCAGGACAATATAGCCGGCAACCTCAGACGCCTCTAAAACTACCGCCGTTCCAGAAGCCGAGTATTTTCCAGCATTAGTCAGCAGTTCCAGCAGCACCCGATTGAGAATATCCGGATCGGTTTCCCAGCAAGGGGTCAACTTGGGCAAATCCACCTTCAAAGTCAATTGCTTATCCGCCCACAATTTCTCAAAATCCCCAGCTAAATCTTGAACTAAACGGTTGAGATCGATTTTGATTAGAGAAATCGGGGCTTGGTGAGGCTCAAACTGCTTGATGGTCAGCAAATCGTTAATCAGAGATGTTTGCTTAGCACACTGCTGCTCTAGAATGTCTAGATACTTAGCCCGACTTGCTGACGGCTGTTCAGCTTGTTTGAGCATTAGAATCGCCAGCTTCATGATTGTTAAAGGGGTGCGCAACTCGTGACTCATAGTGCTGAGAAACTCGTCTTTAATCAGCTTCAATTTGCGTAGTTGCTCTAGTTGAATGGCAGATTGTTCGTACAGTTTCCCCTGCACGTCGAGACTTTGCTGCAACTGAGCGGTTCTGTCTTCGACTAGGGTTTGCGCTTCCTTGAGCGTCTGAGTTTGGATAATCACCCTGCTCGCTTGAGCGCTGACTGATTCGAGAACTTCTAATTCTTCAGGGCTCCAAGCGCGCGGCTCGGAGTGCTGCAAAACCAAGAACCCCAATACTGTTTCCTGGTTGCGATCGCCCGTGAGGGGAACCAGCAGCAAGGCGCGAATGCCTTGGAGTTTCAAGATTTCTGTGACGCCCTCTTGTTCGTTGCCGATTAATTCGCCTGCGTCAGCGAGGGCGAGGGGCTTGGGTGCGCTGTGGAATGCTTTGCCGCACAAATTAGATTCCGATAGCAACAAAGGGGGAGAGTTATTTGGTTTTGAGTTGGGAATTTTGGATCTGGAATTAGCAGCTTTCTCCTTGTTTTTTGTTTTGGATGTCGAGCTTTTTTTTGCCGGATCGCTTTGTGCTATTGCCTGTTGGTTTGCATCTTTTTTCAGAGCGGCTTCGCAAACTAATTCGACTTTGGCTTTGGGCGTTTGATTGGGGGAGCGAGTTTTAAAGGGAGGATCGGTATATTTCAATAGCAGGATTTGACCTTTATCTACTTCCAGGGTATCGACGGTATTTTCAATAACTTGCTGCAATATGCGATCGACTTCTGAATTTTTGTCGATCGATGCAGCAACTGACATGAGTAGATTTTTGTATTTAGCTTGTCGCTGTAACTGTTCGTTTAAGCTGGCAATTTCTTGAGTTTTTTGAATGTGAGAAATCGCGATGCCGATCCCGTCCGATGCTGCTTCTAGGCGCTGCAGGTCGGCTGCCGACCACTCGTGAGGGTGGGACTTACCCAGAATCATCATGCCATTTACAGCCCCTCCAAATCGCGCAGGCCCTGCCAAAATTGCCCGAAAAGGCAGCGGTGTCACAGGGAAATTCAGCGATGAAGCTGCCAGACTATCTTGATAGTCGGATATCGCCACTCTCTCGCCGTTTGCTAGCAGGTTTGCCCAGATGGGATGTTCGAGTAATATGCTAGGCAATTTTAATTTGGTGGTTTGGGAGTGTTCCGGTGTTTGAGCTTCCGCGGCAGCATCGGCAGCATTTGGGCGATCGCTGCTATTTTCCCAGCAAGCATTCGGATTTACTACTTTCTGGTCAACCACAGCAGCAACCAAACAGAAATCTGCCCCCCATGCAACCCCCAAAGTATTTGCTATTTGCAGCAGGATTTGTCGATCAAAGCTGGTCGCGAGAATTTGGCAAATTTGTCGCCCGAGGAGGGCAGGATCGACCTGGTACTGCATAAGACGATCCAGAAATTTTTGGATTGATACTGGTTCTGGGATTTGCGGTAAATGCAAAGTGCAAGACTCTGACGGCGATCGGTCGATCGACGTAAACTCTTGATTTCCCTGGCGATCGATCATGGCAACCAAGACTTTATTCTAAGATGTTTGAGCCGGCTCGCGCTGCAAATATAGAACCTATCCATAACTGTCGCCTTGACTGTTATGAGTCTGCTTTCTGTATTTGCGCAGCCTGTCGGCGGGTCACTAGATATCTGAAAATATACCCAGATTTGACTGAGTTCTATTTTCCTATTTTCTACCCTTCGATCTGTACGGGCTGAACTTTACCCTCCTTGACCGGATGATAATAAATCCCCTTCCCGCTAATTTGGACCGTTATTGATAGTATGAAGCTTTTCTAGAGACCGCTTAGTGACACCCCTCTCCTCACCCTGTGATGTTTCCTATTTAAGTTTGTGATCCTAACAAATTTTTATTTTGATACCAATCCGCCGATCGAGCCACGCTGAGCGCAAAAATTGAAAATCCCCAAATTATCACTCATAACATAGCTGAGAGTTTGCGAGTGTTTGCTCAAAAACTCATTTTTCACAACTTCTAGAGCAGCAGGGCAAACTCTCTTGTTAGATTTATCCGACTTACCTGCTTACTTATTTTGTGCTTCCTGTTGGGCTTTATCGCTATTTTGGCGGTAAAGTGCCGTCCGGTTCAGAGCCGTTGTGTGGCGGGGATGCTTAGAGGGCACGGCGGCCATCAAATCCGAAGCTTGCTGCCACTTAGCAGCTACGACTAACCAATCCTCGCGAGATTGAGCGGTTTTGCTGTCGGTGGCTGCTTGCGAGGCGACTCGCACTGCTTGTGCAAAAGAGTCAACAGCAGAATTAGCAGTCTCCTTAGAAATTTTCAAAACAGCTTTTGCCTCCGAGGGAGCGGCAGTGGCAACTGCTTGGCTGTTGGCTTGTGTGCTGTTGAGCGCTTGGGAATTGAGTCCTTTGTAGATGGCGGCCGCGGCCCCGAGCAACAGCACGGTCAAGCTGATGCCGCCGACGATACCGCGCTGAAATTGCCGCGGTTCCTGCATCGATCGAGGTGCAGCCATTCTCGGCAAAGCCCGCTTGCTTGCCAAAGCTTGGCGTTCGTGATGGGCGGCGGCCAAACGCTTAAACAAATTGGGCTTTCTGAGTTTAATTTCTTGAGACCACAACAGTTGATTCTCGGAATCGCGACTAATTTCTTCGAGCCACAGCAATTGGTGTTCTCGGACAAGCCGGCTGTTGATGTTGACTCGGCGAATATTGTGGGGCGAAATGCCCTCCAAAATTTCTTGGACGCGATCGACCAAGCTAGACTGTTCGAGCAGTTGAGGTGTTGCAGCTTCGCACAGCAGTTGCAGCACACCCTCTGCAAACACGGCTCTGGCCCTGACACTTACCTGTGCCAGTTTGTCGTTAAGGATTTGAATAATCGCTGCAACCGAGCCCTCGCGAGCTTGTCGAGCAATGTCATCTATTGGATTCGCCATAAAACTATCTTGACGCTTAGCAAGCCGTTAATTGTTAACCCAAAGTCTCGGATCTAATTTTTACTCATACAGGTTATCACTGACACTGCCAGGTTAAAATGAACAGATGCAAATTTTGCATACGGATCCACTTAAAATTATCACCACAGCATCGAGCGAGGCTAACAGGAAATAAACTATGGGTAAAGTAATTAGCGGTCAAATTTTTGTTGTAGACGACAACATCGATACAGATCAAATTATCCCTGCCGAATACCTGACCCTGGTTCCCTCGAAGCCGGACGAGTACGAGAAACTAGGCAGTTACGCGATGATTGGGTTGCCCGATCGCTACGGTAAGTTTATCGAATCCGGCGAACAGAAAACCCGGTATCCGATTATAATTGCCGGGGAAAATTTTGGCTGCGGTTCTTCGCGGGAGCACGCTCCGATCGCTCTGGGGGCCGCCGGCGTCACAGCAGTGGTGGCTTTGTCTTACGCGCGCATTTTCTTTCGCAATTGCTCGGCTACTGGCGAATTGTACCCGATAGAATCAGTCGAGCGGCTGTGCGACTTGTTTGTAACGGGGCAAGAAGTGACGATCGATTTTACAGCAGAGGTAATTGTCAACCACACTCTCGATCGAACTTTCTCGCTCAAACCTTTAGGAGAAGTAGGCCCGGTAATAGATGCCGGAGGGTTGTTTGACTACGCGCGCCAAACGGGAATGATTGCTGCTCGGTAAAGACAGCAAAGAAACCCGAGGGCAACCACGGGGATTGCCTACAAAAACCGGGTTTCTTGATTTTATTTTTATTGATGTCCACCTACTTTAATTTTGAAAGTTAGTAGTGCCTAACAGTATAAAAATTACGCAAGTGGTTCATTTTTATTGACTTGTAGGGTACTCTACTACTTTCGTCATAGGGCGACGATCGAAAGTTTGAAATAGTAGAGTACCTTAATACTTGTCAGACTTCCGTAATTACTAAAGTAATGATAATTGCTAGAGTTTTGTGGGATTTCTGGCGTTGCTGAGTGAAGGTTTTCTTGGCTATCGATCTGGATTTAGGGGAAGCCGCGGGGGTGTCGGATCGGAGAAATTTTGCCACAGAACCTGCTCAATAGCTGTACCCTCCTAACGCCCGATTTCAACATCTTCAAGGATACCGAGGGCGTCGGGAACAAGAACGGCAACAGAGTAGTAGGCGCTGACCAGGTAAGAAATAATAGCCTTTTCCTCGATGCCCATAAATCGGACAGACAAGCCAGGTTGGTATTCGTCGGCGATACCCGTTTGGTGCAGGCCGATCACGCCCTGGTCTTCCTCACCAGTCCGCAACACCAAGATAGAACTGGTCTGGTTCTTGGTAATTGGGATCTTGTTACAGGGAAGAATGGGTGTATTGCGCCAAGTGATTACCTTGCTCCCATCCATGTCAATGCTGTCTGGGTAGATGCCTCGGCGGTTGCACTCCCGACTGAAGGCAGCAATAGTGCGGGGATGAGCCAGGAAGAACTTCGACTTCCTCCGACGAGTAATCAATTCATCAAGATCGTCGGGGGTGGGAGGACCGCTGCAGGTGTAGATACGCTGTTTCAGGTCAGCATTGTGCAGCAACCCGAATTCCCGGTTGTTGATCAAATCGTGTTCTTGACGTTCCCGCAATGCCTCCACGGTCAGCCGGAGTTGTTGTTCCGTCTGATTCATCGGTTCGTTGTACAGATCCGCGACGCGAGTATTCACCCGCAACACAGTTTGGGCAACGCTCAATTGATATTCGCGGGGTGAGAGTTCGTAATCAACGAAAGTCCCTGGCAACGGGGTTTCCGCAAGATGACCTGCAGACAATGCGATCGAAGCTTCGCCCTGCTTGTTTTGCGGTTGTTGGGCACGAGTCCTAAACTGTTCAACCTGAGCCTGCAACGCGCCCGACTGGTTGAGCAGTTCCCGAAACGCCTGTTGTGGTAGCGCCAATACCGTGCATCGGGTCACAGCCTTGATTGTAAACTTCCAAGTGCTTTCTGACTCCACCAACACCTGATCGCCGAAATGGTCGCCATCTGCCAGCATATCCAGCAAAGGCTCCTCGCCATACTTGCCAACAGCCACCTTGTTGACCTTGCCATGAGCGATCGAGAAAAGCCGATCGGCTGCCTGACCTGACTGCACTATGATGTCACCAGGCAGGAACTCCTGTTGGACAAACCTACTCGCCAATGCGCTTAATACCTGGCTGTCGTTAAACCCTCGCAGCAAGGGCAACTGACAAAGTTCTTGGGGAATTACCTCCACCACAGATCCGGTGTTGGTGAAACTCAACCGCCCATCAGTCACGGTATATGTCAATCGACGGTTAACCCGATAGGTGCCACCCTTCGTCTGCACCCACGGCAACATCTTCAACAACCACCGCGATGTAATTTCCTGCATCTGCGGTGCAGATTTTGTCGTCGTCGCCAACTTCCTGGCTGCTGCTGTACCCAAACTCAGTTGAGTTTGTCTGCTCTCAACATCCAAATCCGAATCATTAGAATACGTCATTACCTCATCCTTTAGTTACTAACAAAAGTGCAAGGACTTACGCAAATTCTGCCATTAACCGCTATCTAGTAGGATGACATTTGCGTAAGTCCTGAGTGCCTAATCCAATTGATAAGAAGTTAAGGCGATAACGCTTTTGCCAATTACTTATTGACACAAGTTATTTCCCTTAATTCTCACAAATATTTAGCGCCCGATTTCGACATCTTCGAGGATGCCGAGTGCGTCAGGTACTAGGACGGCTGCCGAGTAGTAAGCAGTGACGAGGTAGGAGATGATGGCTTGTTCGCTGATACCCATGAAGCGGACAGAGAGGCTGGGTTGGTATTCGTCGGGGATACCCGTTTGATGTAAGCCGATCACCCCTTGTTTTTCCATACCTGTGCGGAGCAAGAGGATAGAACTGGTGCGGGCATTGGTGATGGGGATCTTGCTGCAGGGAAATATTGGTACGCCGCGCCAAGCTGTAACCTGAACGCCGTTCACATCTACGCTTTGTGGATAGATGCCCAGGCGGTTTGCCTCCCGACCGAAGGCTGCGATCGTCCGGGGGTGAGCTAGGAAGAACGATGGCTCCTTCCATACCGTAGCCAGCAGTTCGTCGAGGTCGTCGGGGGTGGGTGTGCCACCGCGGGAGTAGATGCGCTGTCTGAGGTCAGCGTTGTGCAACAACCCAAAATCGGGGTTGTTGATCATTTCGTGTTCTTGACGTTCCCGTAAAGCCTCGACGGTCAGCCGCAATTGTTGCTCGGTCTGATTCATCGGTTCATTGTAGAGATCGGCTACCCGGGTACTGATCCGCAACACGGTTTGGGCGATGCTCAATTCATATTCGCGGGGTGCAAGCTCGTAATCAACGAAGGTTCCTGCCAATGGAGTCTCTTCAGGATGACCCGTTGCCACCTCAATGGCTGCTTCACCTTGGGCTGTTTGTGGCTGTCTCAGGCGCTCGCGGAAAGCCTCGACATGAGTTCGCAACTCCTCGGACTGCTCGATCAACTGCTCAAACGCCTGTTGGGGCAGCGACAACACTATGGTTCTGGTAATAGCCTTGAGCGTGTACTGCCAAGTGTCCTCGGACTCCACCACAGTTTCATCGCCGAAATGGTCGCCGTCGGCGAGCACATCCAATACGATTTGCTCGTCATACTTGCCGACACCAATCTTGTTCACCTTGCCATGAGCAATCAGGATCACCCGATCGGCCGGCTGCCCAATCTCGACGATCACGTCGTCTGGGGCGTACTCCCGCTGCACAAACTGGTTTGCCAGCGCAGTCAACACATCAACGTTGTCAAACCCTCGCAGCAAGGGCAACTCAGTAAGTTCGTGGGGAATCACCTGCACCGTCGATCCGGTGTTGGTGAAAGTGACGCGCCCATCACCGACGGTATAACTCAACCGACGGTTGACTCGAAACACACCACCCTTCGTCTGCACCCACGGCAATAGCTTCAACAACCACCGGGAGGTAATCTCCTGCATCTGCGGTGCAGATTTGGTGGTCGTTGCCAAATTACGGGCGGCCGCTGTCCCCAAACTTAAATGGCGCTGATGACGTTCAACATCTGCTCTGAGATCATCATTAGAATACGTCACAAATTAATCCTCAAATATCTAGTTAATTCAAAAACAATGCTGGTTTACATGACCGAATGCTGACAAAAGAACTTGCACCAGCAATATCTATTCTCTTACAGAAGGGTTTTAATTGCTAGACCCATTACTGACACAATTGAGGCCCGCGCCGATCGACGAGGTGATACGTGCAGCCGAGGTGCCAAGTCCTGTGGGGCCGCCGAGCACTCGCGCTATCGGGGAAGCACTATTACGCAATTCAAATTCCTTATAGCGGTCTACCTTGATATGCCACCTAAGTACGCCGCACATCCAATTCTCTAATTTCTCGACGTATCCGAGCAGTTTCTTTCGGGTATTTTCATCCAGATTGAAATCGTCGAATAGAGCAGGCAATTCAGTGGCAACAATGTGTTGAAACTGTTTTGCCCGATCGGTCATCAGATTGTTCACAATATCGACAGCCTGGGGTATATTGCAGTTGAGAAAATTCTGAACAACCAGCACGAGGTTATGGATTTCGCCCTCGAATTCGATTTCTTTCTGGTAGGAGAAGATATCGTTAGTGAAACAGGCAAAATCTGCCGCAGAATTCTCCAGCGATCGCATTGGCCGACTGTAGTAAATCTCCATTGGGATCTCGCCACCCTGGGCTAGTCGGGACAGGCTCATCGTCAAATCCGACCCAAAGGTCTTGCGGCGCATCTCAATATAATCGATCGGGTCAGGAATCCGATTTTGGATCTGGTTGGCGAGCTCCCACACCCAACTGTCAGTCATGTCCTGAATCGCACGGCGGAATTCAGTCCGCGCGGTGAGGGACATGGGGCCAGCAGTCCGAGACCAAATATCTGCCAAGCCTAGTTCGACCGGATTAGTTGGCACGGCAGGGGGAGTGGAGTCGTCGAGGGGCATGAAGACCGACATTCGGGCGTTGAACACTTTCGCACCCACTATGTCCCGATTGTTTCCGTAGATTGCTGGGAAGTAATCGTCAGCATAGGTTCCCCACACCAGCCAGCACGCTGTCAGATTTAGCTCATCCTCAGACCCCTTCGGATGAATCCACGCACCGCATAGGGCGACATCGGCAACATCAAACTTGTGGTCATTCCAGATAAAGCCATCAGGAATGCCCGGTAGCTCGTCCAGCATCCCCATCTGGCGGGCCCATTCCTTGGAATGCTTCCGTGCCTCATCCAAATTGGGATTCAAAGTGGTAGAGAAGGGCATATAAAACTTAGGCAATTTCACGGGCCCTACAGCCTGGTAGGGAACGTGAGTAAAGCTATTGAACCTTCCTAAACCCAAGGTGGCGTATAACGATTCCAACCGCAACCCCGAGGTTCCTAACCCTGTGGGGCCGAGATTCAGCGTCGGTGTCGCAGAATTACCCGCTTCCTCGTTCATGTAGCGGCTCGATCTCATGTGCCACTCGTGACCGCCCGACTGCCAATCCTGAAGTCCTTTGATATAGAGGAGAACGTTCACACGCTCTACGGGGTCTACTCCGTGCTCCTCAAAGAGGGAGGGCAACTCGGTAACAGCAGTGTTGTCAAACTGATATAACCGCGAGTTCAGCAGCTCGTTGGTGAGATTAGCCGCCTCTTGGGTATTAATATTCAAGAAGCGCTCAAGTACAAGCACACAATTGGAATTTTCACCTTCATCTTCGACTTCTCTCTGGTAGGAGAACAGGTCGTTGCGAAGGTGCACTCCATCGGCAAATGTATCTTTCAGGACTCGCATCGGTCGAGTGGCGGCAATTTTAGCTGGAACTTCTACAAACGCAGCGTGTTCCACGAGATGGGCTGACCAGGGTGCGCCACCGACTTTGCGCCGCATCTCGATATATTCGATCGGGTTAGCAATCCGATTTTGATTGATATTGGCGAGTTCCCACATCGACTCATCTAAGAGGTGTTTGGTACTCTCAAAGAATCGTCGCCGCCATTCCACAGACTTCGTAAAGGCAGTGCGAGACCAGAGGTTTAACAAACCGCGCTCTACTGGGTTGGTGGGAACGGGAGGGGTTTCGTTAGGGAAAATCGGCATAAATGCGGGTAGCCGATCGAGGTACTCCTTGGCCCCAACCAAATCTTGACTGCGCTTATAGATTTCCAGAAAGTGATCGTCAAAAAAGAACACCCACACATACCAGTCGGTTACTAGGTCTAACTCCGTTGCTGGTGCGTCTGGATGGGTGTAAGAGCAAAGTAAAGCGTAGTCATGGGCATCGAATTTGCGTTCGTCCCAAATAGGCTGCCCTTGCGCTTCCTCTTTTGAGCCAAGTATTCCCATCTCATAGGCCCACGCCTTGGAATGCACTCGCGCCGTTTCCAGGTTTGGGTTCAGCCGCGCCGGCCAAGGCATATAAAATTCGGGCAGTTTAAAGGGTTGCATTATCTGCGCATCACCTTCTGTTGACTCTTATTGCTATTTTTTGCCTACCAACAACTAAGGTGTGGGGGTTGACGAGCATTCTCGCCACCCTATCCAGGTTTGATATGCGGTTGGTGTGCGGACTGTAATGTACAGTACGCTATTTCATTTCGACGGTAGCGATCGAGTCAATAAAACTTAACAAAATATGTTGGTGAGCAATCCCAAAAGGTCGCACATCTCCTGACTGCTCAGAAAAGCATTTGCCTGCCCGAATATCAGACGGCGCCAACAACTTCATATCCCAACCCTCAAGCAAAACTAAATCCTTGACATCCGCACTAAGTTGTCCGTGAAAAACGTAGCGAATAACATCTTTTTCCACATCGCAACAGAAAAAAGAAACACTTGGAGGAGCATAACTAATTTCTTCTTTCAATTCCCGCAAAACGGCTATTTCCGGCGTTTCTCCAGGTTCCAAGTGTCCGCCAAACAACGCCCAATGTCCGGGATACCTGATGTTAGGAACATCGTCCCGCAACTGACAGAGGAACTTGCCGTCTCGGTACAAAATCGCGATCGCAACGTGAATTTTATTCATTAATTAGAAGGAAGGAATAAGGAATAAGGGAGGAAGGAATAAGGGAAGAAGGAAGAACGAAGAAGGATAAGGGAGGAAGAAAGCAGAAGAAGGAGCAATTAATAAATAACAAATAACAAACAACCAATTACCTTCTGCCTATTTTCCCTTTTCTGAACTGGGAGTACGCTTTAACTGTTCTATTTCGTCAACATAAACCTCACCTAAATCCTTACCAGCCAATTCCTTCAGCGTAATACTTTTATACCGAACTTCGCCTTTAAGCAACACTTCATCACCAAGTTGTGGCAAATCTTGCTTGGTTAAAATCCAAATACTGCCAGTACCATCCTCAAGTTGATAAGCCGCATTCCCGACAAACGGAGCGCGATTTTCCACCTTTCCCCGGAGATAAACTTCAGCATCGACTTGCCGCTTTTGTTGAACGTCGCCAATGCTAGCCACATTAAAGCCAAGATTAAGTTGAGACAGAGGTAAATTGCCACAACTGAACAAAGCGCTGGCGAATATGAGCGATAAAGACCCGATGCAGCCCTCTTTGATAAAAAACTTAACCCAAACTTGCTTAATTACAGTAGTCATTTAGTCAAATGATTGAAGATTGGAGATACGACTTACTGTAACAGAATTGGAAAAATCGATCGCAACTCAGAACAGACTGCTGCACAATCTAGGTGAGCGGTTAAGCTAAAATCTAAAATCGTCAGCCGTTTCTTACCCCTAACCCACAGTCTACAATGGAAGCCAAAACTGCTCGCATATTAGATGGTAAAGCTTTAGCCCAAAAGATTCAAAGCGAGCTGAGCAATCGAGTCCGCGCCCTACAACCCCAAAAGAGGCGTCCTCCGGGACTTGCGGTGCTGATGGTGGGCGACAACCCAGCTAGCGCAGCCTATGTTCGCAATAAAGAGCGAGCCTGCGCTAAAGTTGGCATTGCTTCCTTCGGCCAGCATTACCCCGAAAACGTTACTCAAGCCGAACTAGAACTTGCAATTCGTGCGCTAAACGAGGACGATCGAGTAGATGGCATTTTAGTTCAATTACCGCTACCAGAGCACTTAGATGCAATTGCCCTGCTGTACCAAATTGCCCCCGATAAAGATGCTGACGGACTTCACCCTGTAAATTTAGGCCGTCTCGTGCGCGGGGAGGAAGGTTTGCGGAGTTGTACTCCCGCCGGAGTGATGCGGTTATTGCAGGAATACCAGATTGATTTGAAAGGAAAAAACGCCGTTGTTTTGGGCCGCAGTATTTTGGTGGGTAAACCGATGGCGCTAATGCTGTTAGAAGCAGATTGCACTGTGACAGTAGCTCATTCTCGATCGCAAAACCTAGAATCGATTACCAATCAAGCCGATATTCTAATAGCCGCAGTCGGCCGCACAGAAATGATTGCAGCTAATATGGTCAAACCCGGAGCAGTAGTAATTGATGTCGGTATTAACCGCGTCGTCAATCCAGACGGTACTAGCCGTTTGGCCGGAGATGTGGATTTTGATGCTGTTAAAACAGTAGCCGAATTTATCACGCCGGTGCCGGGAGGAATCGGGCCGATGACTGTTGCTATGCTTTTGGAAAATACCGTTTCGAGTTATATAGAATACGGTTCTAATTGAATTATGACCAACTTGTGAGCTCCTATTGGCTCAATTAGTAGAGTTAGTAATCTACCAACACACAAAGATTTTAGCTATGGCTTTAAAACCGGATGCGTCAGGGACATTGCGCTTAATTGGCGACAACACCTCGGAAGGAATTCAACTTTTTTCTGGAGATGCAACAAACTTCCCTTTAGGAGCTTGGGCACTCGATGGCGACGATACAGTAATCGGGTCAGGGGCTAGCGAGTTAATCCTGGGAAATGAAGGGGAAGATTTTCTCGCAGGTTTTGCAGGCAACGATTCTGTATTTGGGGGAAAAGGAAGAGATTTCCTGTCTGGAGCTGAGGGAAATGACTGCCTCAGTGGTGGTCTAGATGCTGATTTCCTTATTGGACAAGCTGGCGATGATATTTTATTTGGGGGTAGAGGCAATGATCTTTTAGACGGCCTAGAGGGGAATAACACTCTGGTTGGCGGCTTGGGCAGAGACGTATTAAGTTGTCAGTTTGGCAATAATTTATGCGTTCTGGGAATAGATCCTGCCACTACAGATATCAATTCTAGTGATGCGATCGAATTGTTCGATCCTGAGGTGGATCGCATTGGATTAGCGAGTGGGTTAACTGTGAATGATATAGTGTTGGAGTCGGTACAGAATGTGACATTAACATATAGGTTCGAGGGAGCGCCAGCTTTACAACAATTCATTCCTCCAGATCTAGCCAGGGAATTTAGCGGCTCTGCTTCAGGAACTCTAATCAGAGTCAGGAATTCTAACGCGATTTTAGGTTTTGTAGACGATGTAACGCCTAATGAGCTACAAAGCAGGATTGTTTCCGTCCAGGGTTTCTAAGTTCAGGACAATCAGTGGTGAGCTGACAAACTTATGATTTTGTTAGCCACAAATTAACTCCTGATATTTACAGAAGTTACGCAGAAACGCTAGTAGTAGGGTGCGAAATACGTACCTTACTACTAGCGTTTCTGTAAAAATTAACTGTGCAGCGTAAGTCCTGTAAAATTCTTTACTCTTTGAGTCTGCTTGGAGTGGGGGAAAGTTGGTGTAGTAGCGCTTTCAATATCCGATCGAAATCACTAATCACTATGATTTACCGTGAGGAATTTTTGATAGCAACAACGCGAATTCTGCGGTAATCTGCAATCCAATTACCATCGCGGTACAGCGCCGGCCGCAAACACTCTTCAACGGCGTTAATTACGTGCGATCGCACATCATCAGACAACCCCGAGAAAAACCCGCTAGCAAACATTTCAATCCAATTTACCATACCCGCGCTGCCACCTTCTAGGGGAGTCGGGCGATCGAACAAAACCGCATAACCCACATCAAATCCCTGCTTTTCCAAAAGCCCAGCATACTCGCCAATACTCGGAAAATACCAAGGATTAAGCGCTTCAGGCTCCTGGTAGCCAATTTCTGACAAAACACTCAAAAGTGCCCGGACGATCGCCCCCACGTTCCCCTTACCGCCAAACTCAGCCACAAAACGCCCTCCCGGCTTCAGCGCTTTTTCCACACAATTAATCACAGCATCCGGCTGTTTAATCCAGTGCAAAACCGCATTAGAAAACACAGCATCTAACGGATATTCTACTTGAAAAATTCTCGCATCTGCTGCGGCGAAGTTGATGTGAGGATAGTTTACTTTAGCCGTGGAAATCATCGACAAAGATGAATCAATACCTTGCACAGAAGCACCGCTTTGAGCAATTTTTTCAGTTAACTGTCCCGTACCGCAGCCCAAATCTAGAATTTGTTCACCAGCCTGCGGAGCGAGTAACTCCACAATTGATTCACCGTACTGCCAAACAAAAGCATGATTTTTCTCATAAAGGGCAGAATTCCAAAAATATTGTGACATCTCTTCTCTTCCTTTCACTTCTTTTGTCATCTCTTCGCGTTCTAGCGCTAACGCGTCGCTTTGCTAACGCGCCGAAAGCGGGACGAAAGTTGGTGTAGTAGCGATTTCAAGCTCCGCTCGAAATCACTAATCACTAAGATTTAACGTGAGGAATTTTTGATAGCAAAAACGCGAATTGTCCGGTAATCTGCAATGTAATTACCATCGCGATCCAGCGCCAGCGGCAAACGCTCTTTAACGGAGTTGATTACCTGCGATCGCACACGATCAGACAACCTCGACAAAAACTCATCAGCAAACAACCTTTCAATCAAACTTACCATACCCAGCCAGCCACCTTCTAGGCGGCGAGTCTGGCGTTCGACCACCGCCTCACGCACATCAAATCCGTGCTGTTTCAGAAGCCCAGTATACTCGTCAATACTCGGACAATACCAAGGATTAAGCGCTTCAGGCTTCTGGCCGCTGCTAATTTTTGACAAAGCAACACTCAAATGTGCGCCGACGATCGCCCCCACGTGCCCCTCACAGTTAAACTCAGCCACAAAACGCCCTCCCGGCTTCAGCGCTTGTTCCACACAATTAATCACAGCATCCGGCTCTTTAATCCAGTGCAAAACCTCATGAGAAAACACAGCATCTAACGGCTTTTCTACTTGAAAAATCCTCGCATCTGCGACAGAGAAGTTAATGTCAGGATAGTTAACTTGTGCCGCGGCAATCATCGAACAAGATGAATCAATACCTCGCACACAAGCACGACTTTGAGCAATCCTTTCAGTTAACTCTCCCGTACCGCAGCCCAAATCCAGAATTTTTTCACCATCCTGCGGAGCGAGTAACTCCACAAGAGATTCACCGCCAAACAAAAGCATGATTTTTCTCATAAAGGGCAGAATTCCAAAAATATTGTAACATCTCTTCTCTTCTTTTCTCTTCTTTTCTCATCTCTTCGCGTTCTTCGCGTCTTCGCGGTTCGTTATTAAATTATTGGCCAGCAAGCAGGCCAATTGCATCCCCATCAATACGGCAAACTCTAATATTTTCCAAAATCCGCGCTCCCTGCTTTTCATAAAAAGCAATTCCCGGCGCATTGGCAATATTAACAGTCCATTCCATACGCCCGCAATTTCTGGACTCAGCAATTTGTGCCAAATACTTTAACAGCGCTGTACCGACTCCCCTACCGCGCATAGGAGCTTGCACAAATAAATCATCAAGCCAAAGACACGGCTGCGTCAATAAACTTGAATAGGAGGAATAAAAAAGAGCAAATCCTACCGCTGTTCCCGCAACTTCCGCCAACAAAACCCGCACTAGCGGAGGCTGGCAAAACAACGTTTGCTGCAATTTATCTGCTGTTGCTGCTAACAGGTTTTTACATCCATCGAACTCGCTTTTTTGTGAAATAAAATCCACGATTAATTCCAAATCTGCCAGCTCTGCTTCTCTAATTTTGATATCCAAATTAGCCATTGTTTAATTCTCAACTTCGCCTATTAATCACTTTATGAAATATCATGATCAATGTCCAATATATGTTTAACTAACCACTTATACTTTTAAAATATCAATCGTGGGGACTTATGGAACTTCGGCATTTGCGTTATTTCATTGCAGTTGCAGAGGAACTGAATTTCACTCGCGCAGCCGAAAAACTGCATATTGCCCAACCTCCGCTGAGCCAACAAATCCAGCATTTGGAGGCAGAGTTGGGGTTTCAACTGTTTCGCCGCACCAAGCGGACGGTGCATTTAACGGCTGCGGGACAGGTTTTTTTCGAGGAGGCCGGGAAAATTTTGCTGCAAGTTGATCGAGCAATTGAACTCGGCCGACAAACCAGTCGGGGCGAACTCGGACAATTGACGATCGGCTTTGTGAGTTCCGCAGCACACAACGTGGTTCCAGCGATTTTGCAGGCGTTTCGCACTCGCTGTCCCGCCGTCAAGCTGGAACTGCACGAACTGACGACAAACGAACAGTTGCAGCGGCTGCGGTTCGGGCAAATTGATATCGGCTTCGTGCGCCCTCCGGTTGAGGAAGATGGGATAAATTCTGAAATCGTTTTTCGAGAACCGCTGATCGTCGCACTGCCAGAAACGCATCCGGCGGCCGATCGCGCGAATGTGGAATTGCGCGAACTCTCTGCCGAACCGTTCATTTTGTTTCCGCGTTCTCTGGCTCCAGGGTTGTACGATCGGATCGTCAGTCTTTGTCAGCAAGCGGGTTTTAGCCCGATCGCGGCTCAAGAAGCAATTCAAATGCAAACCATTGTGAGTCTGGTAGCCGCTGAGATGGGAGTGGCGATCGTCCCGGCGTCGATGCAAAATTTCCAGCGCAGCGGGGTTGTTTACAAAGCGCTGCCAGAATCAACCTGCATTGTGGCGATCGCTCTGATTTGGCGCAGCGATCCAACGGCGGCGGTGCAGCGGTTTTTGGAAGTCGCCAGACAAATCAGCGTATTTGAGATTTGAGATTGTAGATTTTAGATTGACTGGTAATTTGACAAAGTTATTAAAACTCAAAGATTTTCTGTGCAACAACACCCGTAGAATGATTAATTGATGCTCGGAGTTCGAGCAACTACCGCCGTAAAAGTCGGCACAATCCGACCCCAACGGCTCAGAATATCCCACGTAATTATTTAGTACAAGAGAGCAAGGGATGGTATTGGCAACAGAAATGGGTTCGTCCCAACCGGAATCCTCTTTCGATTTATCTACTTATCTAGTCAAGCGAAAAGAGGCGATCGAGGTAGCTCTCGACAGTGCACTCCCGGTCATCTACCCAGAGAAAATTTACGAAGCAATGCGCTACTCGCTGCTAGCGGGGGGCAAGCGCCTGCGTCCGATCCTGTGTCTGGCTAGCTGCGAACTGGCCGGTGGCACTACATCTATGGCAATGCCCACAGCTTGCGCTTTGGAAATGATCCACACCATGTCGCTGATCCACGACGATTTGCCGGCAATGGACAATGACGACTACCGGCGCGGCAAACTGACGAACCACAAGGTTTATGGCGATGATATCGCCATTTTGGCTGGCGATGGTTTGCTGACCTATGCTTTTGAATTTATCGCCACTAAAACTGAGAACGTACCCCCCCAGCAGGTGTTGCAGACGATCGCCTATTTGGGTCGCGCTGCCGGGGCTGGTGGACTCATAGGCGGTCAGGTGGTTGACGTGGAATCGGAAGGAAAGACAGATGTTTCTCTGGAAACTTTGAATTACATTCACGCTCACAAAACAGGCGCGCTGTTAGAGGCCTGCGTAGTTTGTGGGGCAATTCTTGCTGGGGCCTCGGCTGCGGATTTGCAGCGGCTGTCTCGTTTCGCTCAAAATATTGGGCTGGCTTTCCAGATCGTTGACGACATTCTGGATATTACTGCTACCCAAGAAGAACTGGGCAAAACTGCTGGCAAAGATGTTAAAGCAGGAAAAGTCACTTTTCCCAGTTTATGGGGAATTGAGGAGTCTCGGCGCCAGGCTTCACAGCTTGTTGCTGATGCTAAGGCTCAATTGGCAGTGTTTGGGAGCAAAGCTCTACCGCTGCTGGCGATCGCCGATTTTATTACCAGCCGCAGTAATTAGAAATACCAAACACTATGCAGGAAATTTGCAGCGGCATATTAAACAATCATGTACTCGTGGTTGCTTTGCTCGCTTGTCTGGCGGCTCAGATCATGAAGCTGCCGATCGAGTTGGTCAAAAATCGCAAGTTTAATCTTCAGTATTTGGTAACAACGGGGGGAATGCCCAGCGCTCACTCGTCTTTTGTCGGCGCTTTGGCTGCTGAAGTCGGACAAACGATGGGATGGGAAAGTCCGGACTTTGCGATCGCTGCGATCTTTGCAATTATTGTCATGTACGATGCAGCAGGCGTGCGCCAAGCAGCAGGCAAGCAAGCTCGCATCCTCAACCAAATTATTGACGAGTTTTTTGAGGAAGATCACAACCTTAATGAGGCTCGCCTGAAAGAGTTGCTGGGACACACTCCTTTTCAAGTGCTTGTCGGTTTGGGGCTGGGAATCACTATTGCTTGGATCGCAGGGCCTGCATATTAGTTAACAGTTAACTGTTAACTGTTAACTGTTGACTGTTAACTGTTGACTAATGACTACTGACCGAATTCTGCTTGCAGCAAGTCGTCGTTGTCATCGGCGATCGTGGCGACAATAGTAATAACTCGAGAAATTTCCCCGGCAGAGATTTCGGCGATCGTCCGAGTCGATATTACCGCAACTTGATTGTCAACAATGGCAAAATGAGATTCCAAAGTAGACAGCCAATTCATTTCTAGGATTTTCCGCATTAATTGAGCTTCATTCTTCGCGGGCAATTGCAGTACAAAAGCCCAAACAGTCAAAGTATCATCTTCGGTTTCGCCGGTGAGTTGCACGAACACTTCAACACTGCCGTACTTAAACTTCCAAAGATGTCCCCCAGCTTCATTTTGACCGACCATCACTTTTTGGTCTACAGCCATGCTGGCGATGACAGTTTCAATTTCTTCTGCATAGGTGACGGCTGTGGCTTTTTCGACCTGCTCGGAGGCGATCGCACTTTCACTTGAGAGGCTTTCTGTGGAAGCTGTTTGTATGTTCGGCTCGCTATTAGTCATGATTATATTTAGACGGAAAACTATTCCAATAATCAGTTTACTTCCTATTTAGGACTTACAAAAATAGGACTTACACACAAAAACCTTGATAAACCGGCTTTCTTGACAAAAACCTACGCTTTGAGTTCGCTCCCCAGGGAAGAAACCAAGGTGATGACACCCCGTGCGTAAGTTCTAGAAAAGAAAGCCGGTTTCTTGCAGAAATATCGCGCCCCTCAACGAGACAAGCAGGAAGAAACCTGGTTTCTAGTCGCTCCGCGCACAGGCCCTCGCCAGTGTTTAAGCCTTGGGCTTGGCCGGGGCCGGCTTCTTCTCAATGGTATTCAAGCCGTTGAGGAACATCGGCACAAGTTTCTCCACAAATGCCTGCGGGTCGCGGTTCCAGGCCCGCTGAGCAACATCGACTCTGGTCATTTGCAGATCCGGGGCCAGCAAGGTCATGGGCAAGCGTTCCATCAGGTATTGCGGGCGTTCCCACATCGGCATGGTGTTGGCAATATCCACGAGGCGGGTGACGCGGCGGAGTTCTGCCCCCAGCATGATATCCATTCCCGATTCAAATGCTGCTTGTTCGATCGCCACATACTTGCGCTTTGCCTGTTCCACCTTCTGGCGGTGTTCCGGGCTTTTGGCAGCTATTTGGGCGAGCCAGCGGTTGCCCCAGCGGACGTGACCAGCTTCTTCGGGAAAAATCTTTTCGATAGTTTCGCGGATTTTGACGTTTTCTGCGGTTTGGGGAGCCTGTTTGAGGGCGTGGATGTGCGCTGAGAAGTATTCGCAGCCACGCTTTTCGGTGACGTTAATCGCGACTAAGCCTGCAATTATACTGTCATCGAGGTTGCTTTTCGGGTTGTATTGCTCTTTGTCCAGCAGGCGGTCAAATTCGTCAATGTAGGAGATTCCCGGCGGCGTTCCCACATTTTGGCCCAAGTCTACCAGCAAGTCGGTGAGCCACATAGCGTGTCGCGCTTCGTCGGAAATGTGGCGGGAGAGGTCGCGCACGAGTTCGGCCGGTTCGCCGTCGAGCCGTTCGATCACGTCCGTGAGGTCTTTGCAACTGCGCTGTTCGCTGTAGCGGTAGCGGTTGAGGGTGATCAGGTGCAGTTCGCGATCGTGCACTACTTTAGCTAAAATTTCGCGCGCTCCCATTGCGTTGCGAAGCTTGCGGGGATAGGCAACAGTCATGCTTTTATGTTGTTTTATAAAGATACTTATATAAGTGTAACGCAGTTTTTTTGATAACCAATTACCTCGCAAGGCTGAAAGTTATTGTGTTGCAAGCAGATTGAATTTTATACATACAATTTTTTTACTCGCAGATCGATCGACTAAAATAGTTTTGATTTGTCATTTACGGAAGCGTTCCGCGAGGCTCCCAAAGCAATCTCACGCACTCAAAACTTTTCAGGTTCCGTCGAGTCTAAAGCCTCAAGGCTAGCAGGCTCTTGTGGAAATTTGTGCATCTCCTCCACTTCCAGTCTAGCCAGCGTTGTCGCCGCATCCGCTAACTGTAAAGCCAGATTCATCCGACCAACTGGGTTTTTCTCTTTCCAAAGGTCTTTTGCTAAGAAATGCACTCGATAGCGAAACATTTTAATTGACTGTGATGGAATAACTTTAGCTGTCATGATTATAGTCTCTCTTCAACTGTAGCTAGGATGCGAAGCAGTACCCGTTCGGGTTCTAGATAGACAAATGTCAGTATGATTACTTGATCTTCATTGGTGATTGTGACATCCCAGGTGGCCGATCGCGGTTCAACCAGTTCATGCCTAACTATTACAGTATATTGTCCTGCTGCCAAGTCATCAAATCCCGCATCTGCCTCCATCAAAGCCACTGTCTCCTCGGCCAGTACCCGTCCGTCCCGATTTAGTAAAGTAATGAAGGCAATGCCATCAACTGAAGTCATTGCCAGGTTATTTTGATTGCGTACCATCACAAAAATATCCGACATTATCTGCTAGTTGCTAATTGCTGCAAATTGCTAATTTACCACAACAGCAACACCGCGCAAGCAAGGCGGATAGACGGTCATCCGATTTGAGATAGAATCGATCAAAATTTGAGCAATTCCAAAGACATATTATATTATAAAAGGAGTAAAATTTAATGATTTCCACTAATTCTGTAGATCCTGGGTCACAGGGCGAGGGCGATCGAATCATCTCCCAAATCTTGCAGCTTGCCAACAATTTAGAAATTGATACAGACCGAGCTATGGTTTTAGAAGCTATTGCTAAGAAATATGCCGAAAATCGACAATACGATCGAGCCCTTCAAAGTGTTAACACTATTATCGACAATGCTTACAAAGCTCGAACACTGGCTGAAGTCGTTCTTTATTGTGCTGAAGTGCTACCAGTCGATGAGGTCACTAATGCCCTATACCAAGCTCTTCAAATCGCTCAGGAAATAGAATATGAGGAAATAAAATGGTCGAGTGTAGGATTTATTGCTGACTGCTGTTTTGAAGCTGGACGATACGAACAAGCCCTTCAAATTGCTCGCACCATACCAAATGATGAACATCAAATTAGTATCTTAACTAAGATGGCTGTTGCATATGCTAAAGCGGAAGAAGGAACTCTAGCTGCTGAAACTTTTGCTCACGCCTTTGAAGAGTCTAATACTCTCGATGATAAATATTCTCGCTCCTATTGGTGGATTTGTATCGCTGCTGATTATACGGAAGCAGGACAAGGAAATAAAATGGCTGAAATACTGGCTCGCTCACAACAACTCCTCACTGCTTTAGAATCTATAGAATTAGAATCGCTAGAATCCTACCGCGAACAAACTGAAACTTTGGGAAGTTTTGCCATCTTATATGCAAAAATTGGGCTATACGATCTAGCTTTTCTGTTCGCTAATGCTATTAAAGAAGATGAGTATTCAAGATTTATAACTTTGCTGAGCATCGCCATTTGTCAAGTGGATGCAAGTGAATACAGCGAAGCCATCGAAATTGTTAAACCCTTCCGAGGGAATTATGCTATTGCTCATCTCTTCAGGAGAATTGCATCTGAGTATGCTGAACAAGGGCACTACAGTCTAGCTATTGACACCATAAACTATATAGACCGCTCTGTAGAAGAAGATGATTATCAAGCTGCTTTGGCCGTTGTTACCGCTATTCGTGCGACAGCAGAAACAGGAGATAAAGTCCGCGATATGTTGTCTCAAAGCCTTCAGATTGTCAAGGGTTGTAGAGCCAGTGGCTTAGTTGATATTGTTGCTCAGTATGCCAAAGTAGGACTGTACACTGAAGCTCTTGAGATTGTGAGGCCCCTTAAAAATCAAAACCAGAAAGCCTATGCCTTGGAGAGTATAATACGGCAGATTCAAATGTAGGTTTCGCAAATGAGTTAGCAACTACTCCTTTGATGAGGGTAGCTGTAATTACAGTTATGATTATTGCGACCAATTTATTGGTGCAAATTAAGGATGCCACCGGACTAGAGATAAAATTTGGAGTTCGCATAAACTATAAAAAAAGACCGCCGTTACAGACGGTCTTTTTTCGATTAGAAATCATCAAACACCAAAAATGACAATTCTCAATTTTTGATGTTCGAGCTTCAACTATCTAACAGTCGTAGTAGAGAGCAAACTCGTAGGGGTGAGGACGCAGCCGCATCGGGTTGACTTCATTGTCGAGTTTGTAGGAAATCCATGTTTGGATGAAGTCTTCGGTAAATACCCCGGTTTCAGTTAAGAAACTGTGGTCTTTTTCTAAAGCTTCTAAAGCGCCTTCCAAGGAACCGGGAGTTGAAGGAATTTTGCTCAATTCTTCAGGAGAAAGGTCGTAGATATCCACGTCCAAAGGTTCGCCCGGATCGATTTGATTCTTGATGCCGTCTATGCCGGCGCACAGCATGGCTGCAAATGCTAAATAGGGGTTGGATGTGGCATCGGGACAGCGGAATTCTAACCGCTTGGCTTTGGGGTTGGTTCCCGACAGCGGAATCCGCACTGATGCCGATCGATTTCCTTGAGAGTAAGCTAAGTTTACAGGCGCTTCAAAGCCCGGAACCAAACGCTTGTAGGAATTGGTCGTGGGGTTGGTAATTGCCAAAAGTGCCGGTGCGTGCTTGAGAATGCCGCCGATGTAATGCAGTCCCATTTGACTGAAACCTGCATATTGATCGCCTGCAAATAGAGGTTGGCCGTCTTTCCAAATCGACTGGTGAACGTGCATCCCGGAACCGTTGTCGTTAAACAGCGGTTTGGGCATGAAGGTGATGGTTTTGCCGTATTTTTTGCCGACGTTTTTGATTACGTATTTGTAAGTCAGCAAGTAGTCGGCGGCTTGCACTAAAGTGGCAAATCGGAAACCGAGTTCGCATTGACCGCCGGTGGCGACTTCGTGGTGGTGCTTTTCGATGGGTACGCCGCATTTTGCCATTGTCAGCAGCATTTCCGTTCTCATGTCTTGAGAGGTATCGGTTGGTGCTACTGGGAAATAACCTTCTTTGTAACGCGGTTTGTAGCCGAGGTTGCCGCCTGCTTCTTCTTTGCCGGAATTCCAGCGACCTTCGATCGAATCTACGTAATAGTAGCCGGAATTTTGGGTTTGGTCGAAGCGAACGTCGTCAAAAATAAAGAATTCTGCTTCCGGGCCAAAGAATGCTGTATCGCCGAGACCGGTCGAAAGCAAGTAGTCTATGGCTTTTTGGGCAATGGTGCGGGGACAGCGACTGTACGGTTCCCCGGTGCGTGGTTCTTTGATGCTGCAAATGAAACTGATGGTCGGTTCTGCCATGAACGGGTCCATCCAAGCGGTTGTCGGATCGATGACCATCGTCATGTCAGATTCGTTGATGGCTTTCCAGCCCCGAATGCTGGAACCGTCGAAGGGTACGCCGTCTGTGAATGCGGTTTCGTCGATTTGGTCGTGGTACAGGGAAAGGTGCTGCCAGATCCCCGGCATATCGATGAACTTTAGGTCAACGATCTGGATGTTATTTTCTTTTATGTAATTTAAGGCTTCTTGGGGCGTCTGGAACATGACTTACTCCTGATATTGGTTGTGTCTTGGCGTTCGGCCGATTTCAGACTGTTTGGGCGATCGTAGGCCTTCAGTACCCACTATTTTGTATCTAAGGCTACAAAATTTTGAAATAGGGGCCCAGTGCAGTCGGGCAGTTCGAGATTCTTGCCCTGTCGATTTTTCGGCTGAAGATACAAGGCAAACGGCTTAATTTTGCGGTCGTTTGCCGGGGATAGACTACCCTTCGTGAAAATCCTATCTCAAATCTTAATCAAACGCCGATTTGTAGTAGTCTACAATAGGCGGTCTGTCTCAGATAGCAAAGTATTGATAAAGATTTTTGGGAGAGAAACTTATGCGCGATGCAGTGACGAGCCTGATTGAAAATTATGATGTTGCTGGTAGGTATTTAGACCGAGATGGTATCGATCGGTTGAAATCTTATTTTGCAACGGGTACCGCACGGGTACAGGCGGCGGCGGCGATTAACAGCAATGCTGCGACAATTGTCAAGCAAGCTGGTATTCAGCTATTTGCGGAACAGCCTGAATTGATCCGTCCGGGCGGAAATGCCTACACGACTCGCCGCTATGCGGCTTGTCTGCGGGATATGGACTACTACTTGCGCTATGCTACTTACGCCTTGGTGGCCGGAAGTACCGACGTACTCGACGAGCGCGTGCTGCAAGGTTTGCGCGAAACTTACAATTCTCTCAGCGTTCCCATTGGCCCGACGGTGATGGGAATTGGCATTATGAAGGAGATGGTTAAGGCTCAGGTGGCATCTGCTGGCTTGTCTGTAGGGCCTTTTTTGGAGCAGCCTTTTGATTACTTGATTCGCGAATTGAGCGAACAAGATATTTAAGTCAATTTGCTACTTCTTTTAACAGCAAATTGCACTTGTGGCTTGCAGTTAGTAGCAGTTGGATCGATCGCTTTTTTTGGCCTCACAGCCTCCAAGCGATCTTTTTTTATGGGTTAGACAATTTGAGATTAAAAATTTGGGATTAAAGATTTGAGATTAAAAATTTGAGATTAAAGATTTGAATAATTGGGAATGACTTATGAATTAAAGGTTTGGAGCTTCCCTATAATTGCATTATTTTTTTGAAGCGGTGTTAAAAATCGCCAATACATCCCCAGACGAGGCATTTGTCCAGGGGATTTTTGGTTTGATGCCGATCGACTTGTTCGGCGGTTCTTGCTTCTACTTCGCCGTTGGGGTAAAGAATGTGAATGATATCACCGCTGATGAAAGCCAGGGGATTTTCTTGACAATTGCCCGCATTTCTGATAGGAAAGTTAATTGTTTTCATGATCGATCGCCCTGATGGTATTTGGAGCGCTTTTAGCTGCATATAAATCATCCGCTAGTAGCACAAATTTTTATGTGATTTTATGAAGGTATATGTGTGATCCAACTACACAATCAGACCGATCTCAGTCACATAATGTGAGGTGGGGGCGATCGCCCCTCAATGAGCGCCAAACCAAAATGGTCGCCAAAAATCAGCAGTCGGGCTTGTGCGTAAGTGCTAATCTGGTACTGTTCTTAACCCTATCCGTACAGATTAAAAACCTTGGCTAAACAGCGACTAGACACTTTATTGGTCAGCCTAGATTTGTGCAGTTCCAGACAGCAAGCTCAGGCATTGATTCGGACGGGGAAAGTCTCCATCAACCAACAGGTAGTGGACAAACCTGGCACTGAGGTTGATATTGCAGCAAAAATTCAGATCAAAGAGCGATCGCGCTATGTTTCTAGAGGCGGCGACAAATTAGCCAAAGCTTTAGAAGTTTTTGCCATTCCAGTTGCAGGAAGAATTTGTCTCGACGGCGGCATTTCCACAGGCGGTTTTACCGACTGTCTCCTGCAAGCCGGCGCTGCCCTAGTCTACGGCGTAGATGTTGGCTACGGTCAAGCAGATTGGGGCTTGCGCAACGATCCGAGGGTAATTTTGAAAGAACGCACCAATTTGCGGTACATGACTGCTACTGAGCTTTACGGCGACTCTGAGCGAGCAGATTTGGCGGTAGTAGATGTGTCGTTTATTTCCCTGGATAAGATTTTACCGGCGCTGTGGGAATTGTTGGCACCACCGCGAGAAGCGGTGTTGCTGGTAAAGCCGCAGTTTGAGGTAGGGCGTGAGAGAGTCGGGAAAAAAGGCGTAGTGAGAGACTCAGCAACTCAAGCCGATGCGATTTTTCAAGTGTGGAAGGCAGCCACAGCTTTAGGATGGCAGCAACGCGGCTTAACGTGGTCGCCTTTACTTGGCCCGGCCGGTAATATCGAGTATCTTTTATGGTTGGGGATCGATCGCGAACAGGAATCAGAGCCGAGGGCGATCGAAGAGAGTGTTGTGAAGGAACGGATCGCACAAGTTACCAAAGCGGCCGCGCGCGAACTTGTCGATAGATTGTAGATTGTAGATTTTAGATTGATTTCAAGATGTCAAGCTAATCAATTTTAAAAATCAAATTTGGAACTCCAGATTGCTCTAAAATTTGAAATTTTTTGGTCAATCCGACTCCTAAACTTTCAGTTAGTGAATAATTCCATGCAGTCATTAAAACAAGTCGGTTCGATTTTACTCTACGTTCTAGGTGCCATCGGGTATGTGGCGATTGTAGCTACTATTGTAGGAGTTTCAATTGTCATCAAGTGGGCAGCTCTGCTACTGGCAGACAAATTATTATATACAATTCTGATTATCGGCGATTTGTTGAGAGGCATCGAAATTATTGAACTGTTAAATATATTAATATTTGCTTTTATCGGTATGGGAGTTGGTGTGGCGACAAGGCTTCTACACCCTCAATACGGTCGCAAAGTTAGTGCGGCTTTGTTAATAGTTATAGTTCCCTTAGTTTTCATGATTACGCCAGCCATTAGATATAATTCTTGGCTGGAAAAAGTGGAAGAATCGGATAAATTATCGCCTCCGCAAACTGCAACCTTAACTAACTCATTTTTGAACAGAAAGGTAGGATTGCCTGGTTTTATCGGTTATTACGTATATACTGGTCAGTTTCCGGTTATTCCGACTAAACAATCGGAGATGAAAGACCTTGACAGCTTTGAAAAAAAAGTTAATTCCAGATTTGTACAGCTAACCGGTATTGCTCCGACTATTGTTTCTTGGTCAATGCGAGTTTGTTTTTGGCTGATTAGAATTTTTTACTTTTCTATAGCGGTAATTGCGACGATCGCTCATTTTAGGGAAGGTGTGAGAATCGCGAGACGGTAATACGATTTTCGATTTTCGATTTTCGATTAAAGAATTGGGTATCACTGATGAGTATGGTGGTTTGGAGTTTACCTACAGTTGCATTGTTTTTTGACAATGGTATAAGAATACAAGCAGTAGGGTGCGTCATATCCTAGCTCTTTGATTATTCACAAATAACCATCTGCTGACGTAGCCTACTCAACTACTAGGGCAATTTTTAATTGCCAATTTTAAACTCTTGCTGCAAGCGATCAATAATTGTATTGCGCTCGATGGTGGCGAGAATTTCTTGAATTACCGTATCTTGTCCCAGGGGACCCCAGGTGCAACCTTTTTCTAAATAAACTTGGGCGGCGCGACCGACAGCGTAGGTTCCGTAAGCTGCTAAACTAGCTTGAGTGACAGCGACTCCGGCAAAAGTAGAAAAGCCGATGTGCGGGGCCGCAGCCGCCGCACTTTTGCCAAATCCCAACAGAAAACTGCTACCCAATTCTCCCAAAAGTACGCCGCCAGCACTGGAGAAAATAGTCTGCCAAAGTTTCCCGGCTTCGTAACCAGTCATGGGTAAGCCGTAAAGTCTGGATAAAGAGCGAATTAAGGCTAAATCTGCGACACTTGCTCCCATTACATCCAAGAATGCCACTGGATTTAAACCGACTGCCAAAGCTTTATATTTTGCAAATTGCCAGATTAAATCTTCGGCTTCTGTTTGTCGCAATTTGAGAACGTGACGGGCAATGTTTGCTTCGGCATCTCTAGCTTCAACTAAAGCATTTAGAGCGAGGAGCGATCGACCTTCTCTGTTAAGAATGGTGAGAATTTTATGTTTGAGTTCGTCTATCTGCGCGGGCGGCGACTCCCATTCGTTAGTGACTCTTCCGTCGGACCATTCCACCCGCACTTGCACCGGTGCCGGTTCGGCGGCTACCATGACTATTTCTAATGATTTGGAAGTTTTAGGCGGTGGTTTGGCGGTAGATTTATCGGAGGAGTTGTTTGGGCGATCGGACAAATTTTCGCTATCTGTTTCCTCTGTTACCGCAGCGGCTGCTAACTCTTCAGAATTTCCCAGCGCTTGCAAACTTTGGTAAATAGCTTTTCTGTCTAATTCTGGATAAAGGTCAATTTTATTAAAAACTAAAATCAGCGGTTTTTGAGCTGTTTGCAATTCGCACAGTGCTTGATATTCAGTGCGGGTGATATCCCCTGCAACGACAAACAGAATTAAGTCAGCTTGGCGAGTTACTTGTTTCGCCATTTCGCCGCGCACTTCGCCGCCAACTTCATCAAGTCCGGGAGTATCGATTAATTCAACTTGCACCCCTCCTTTCCCCTCATTGCCAAGGGGGGATTGGGGGGATTCCTCGCTGTCAAGGAAGGATAAAGGCACACTCCAGCGCACGGAACGCGGCCACTGAGTCACGCCGTTGAGAGGGCCTGTTTGCAGAATTTTGTGACCTAAAAGCGCGTTTAATACGGCTGACTTGCCGCGGCTGACTAGGCCGAAAGTAGCAATGCGGATTATGTTGTGGTCTAGTTTTTCTGAGGTGGAAGTTAAGATATCTAACTGATATTGCAGCGCCGCTTCTAATTCTGTATTATTCGAGTTTCTTTTCCCTTGGCGCAGGTGGGAATAGCGCGCCAGGGCTTCGCGCAAACTGGCGCGGGCAAGGGATAAGCGATTTTCTTGAAGGGAATTGTCAGCCATTGGCGATCGGCTTTTTTAAGCAGGTATAATTGATCGTCGAATTATAAATCCTATTTCTTATTTTAATACAATTTTTTATAAATTTATAATTTTTTATTGGGGAATTAGGTAGGGACACGGCACTGCCGTGTCCCTACGGATATCCTGGGCAACCTACCGGATTTAATATCAGATATCCTGGGCGATTGAGCGGATTTAATATCAGATGCTGGACTAATTTTAATTAACCCCTGAATTAACGGTTTGTTAATGGGCTGCGGCTAGGACACGGCAGTGCCGTGTCCCTACGGATATCATGGGTTATCGAGCGAATTTAAGCTCAGACGCTGGACTACTTCTAATTGACCGCCGACTTAACGGTTTCGGGCCCAGATACCTGAGATGAAAGGCGACTCGCCACTTGGTTGACGAAAGATTGCAAGAAGGAAACTTGCTGATTTTGCGTAAATACTGCTTGCAAAGTTTTAGTCAACTGGTCGATATTTAAAATGCCTGTGGCAGCATTTTCCAGTTCTCGACTTTGGAAATATTCAATTAAACTCAGTCCAGCTATTCTGGTAAAATATGCTGCACTAATTCCCTGCACTGCGCCTCCTGCTACGTAGGTGACAGCATTGCTTTTCAGCAGTCCAGTAATAGTTTGAGTAGACAGTTCTACTAATCCCAATTTGAACATTTGATTAGCCAAAGTTGCTGCTACTGTCTTAGCTTGCTCTAAGGAAAACTTTTGCTGGTAGATGGCGCCGAGGTCGATTACGAGTTGGGTGCTGATGGCGGTTGTTGCTAGCAAGTCTAAAGCTGGAACCGGGTTAGTAAAGACGGCGGCGGCGGCGATGTACTGATATTGTTCGATAATGGGAAGTGCCCGATCGCGCCTGACTGCATTTAAGAAGGTTTTCGCCTCTAATTTGATACTTGCAGCTTCGCGCACTGCACTAGCCCAAACCAACTGTTGCCGTTCTTCCGTTAAGATTTTAGTCAATCTTTCCGTCAGCGCGTCGAGTTGAGATACTTGATTTTCGATGCGTTCTTTAAATGTGCCGTCCGCTTGGTGCTGGCGCACTTTAATAGAATTGGGAGAAGCTGCGATCGCAATTATATCTTCTGTCGCCAATATGCCTTCCATTCTTTGCTGCAAAGAGTTCAAAACCTGCGACTGCTGTTCTGGCAAATATTGGTCTTGTTTGTTCCAGACTAACAGCACGCGCTGACCGGCAGAAGCTAACTGAGATAATGTTTTAAATTCGGAATCCGTGATGTCGCCCGCTGTTACAAACAGCACTAAATCACCGCCGATTTTGGCATCGGCATTTGTATTAGCAAACAGCGGTGATGTTTCTTGTAAACTAAGCTTTTGCGGGTGTTGAGAGGCCCAATTAGAATTTAAAACTTGAATTAAGGCAGTTTTGCCGACAGCTTTGCCGCCAGTTACGGTAATCCGCAAATCTTGTCTGTCTAATTCGGCTCTGAGCCGATCGAGCTTTGCTGTTAGATTAGCTGGATTTGCGGAGTTTGGAGCTTCTGAGGCTAGCAAATTAATTGCTGCTTCCGAAGCCGCGATCGCTTTTTCGGCTGCTTCCCTGTTCGCTAGGGGTTGCGGGAGTGCGAGTTCGAGTTTGGGGGATTGTTGTTTCCACCACCAATACCCCGCACCGGCAGCCGCCAAGCCGATGAGTGCCGTTTCGCCCATTTCTGAACCCGAATGCTGTAGAGTTTCCAACAGCCACAGCGCTGCTGAAAGTCCTATTCCCCCAATTAAAATCGGTCGCCGCAAGTTAAGTGTCATTTTTCCCTTCCTGTGGGTATTTTCGCCAAGCTTAACCTTACCGGGCTTGGCCTCCCTTCCCTAAATTCCATCGTACCTCTGCAGCATCCAAACTGGCAGGCGGGCGATGCGACTTTTGGGCGGATTACACCCTAAACCTTTTTCACAAGTGCAAAATGTTTGTAGTAAGGACTTTAGTCTTTGCTGTTGAGTTGAGAAAGAAAGGACTTTAGCCCTCACTACAAATTGTTAATCTTTGAGAAATCGGACGGGTATTTGTCTAGTCTCCCAGACAAATTCCCAAACCGCGAGCCGTTTTAACCAGAGTACCATCGAATTCTACAGGTCTGTATTTGGCGATCGCATCTTCCAGAGGAACGCTCACAACTTCCCGCTTTTGCCAAGATACCATGCAGTCGTATTTCTCTTCGGCAATTAAATCAACTGCTGCGACGCCAAAAGCAGAAGCAATTAATCTTTCTAGCGATGAAGGAGTTCCTCCGCGTTGAATATGTCCCAAAACAGTGACGCGAGTTTCTGCACCGCTGCACTCAGAGATTGTATCAGCTAAATACTGACCAATTCCGCCTAATCGACTTTGACCTAAGCGATTTGTGTGCATTACTAATTCGCCTTCTTCAGTGCGAACTGCCTCCGCTACTATAATTAAACAGTAGTTTTTTCCCCGGTCTTGGCGATCTCGGATTTGAGCGCAGATTTGGGAAATTGTGTAAGGGATTTCGGGTATCAGAATTATATCAGCTCCCCCAGAAATTCCAGCACTGATCGCAATATGTCCAGCGTCGCGTCCCATGACTTCAACAATCATGACGCGACTGTGACTGGCCGCAGTAAAATGCAAGCGATCGAGTGCTTCAGTGGCAATATTGACAGCAGTATCAAAACCGATGGAACGCTCGGTAATTCCGACATCATTATCAATAGTTTTAGGAATAGCAACTAAATTCAAATTGCCGTGTTGAGCAATCTTCCTGAGAATGGCAAGACTGCCGTCGCCACCAATGCCAATTAAGGCATCCAGACCTAGTTGATGATAGCCTTCGATAATGTCGTCAGAACGATCGCGTAGACTCCCATCAGGCATCGGGAAAGCAAAAGGGTTGCCCTTATTTGTCGTGCCTAGCATCGTACCGCCAATGGTGAGCCACGAGTCTACTTTCTCAATATCCAAGGGAATTGCTTGAGGGGGACGACTCATCAATCCGTTGGTGGCTTGACGAATCCCCATCACTTTCCAATTGTAAGTTCCCGTTGCGCGATGGACAACGGCTCGAATAACTGCGTTTAAGCCTGCACAGTCACCTCCGCTGGTGAGGATACCGATACATTTTTGTTCTCCCATAATTAATGTCCGACTTTTGTTACTCAGAACATGAGTTGATATTTTTAGAGTCCGATCGTCCAATCTTTATTTTCGACGTAAATAGGTAGGCGAAAATAAACTTTACCCTGTAACAGAATGTAAAGCTATCATAACTTTTGTGATGGCTTTCATAAGATATCGCTCCTTAGGGGAGCGTTTCACTCGCTTTTGACTACTTATTTATTTTCAAGCTTAATCGACCTAATTTAGTGCCTCATCTCTGACGCACTATACAAGTTCGATCGGCAACTAAGTAGCACAGCCAATCACCGTCTCCAACAAGACATCAATTTTACTTCGGATTGAGGCGTTTAGAAACTTGGTTAATTATACCGCTGAGAATAGCACCGCCCATCAGAATTCCGAGGGCGGGATTAAAGACGGGCTGCCAGAGACTGTACCACAAATCAAAACCGAGATTCACCCCGGTCGATCGACCCGCTACTGCGATCGCAAACCAGCCAAAAATGGCAAACACGAAAAATACATCAGCTACTAAAAGCAAGTTGAGAAAGTTAAGAAATTTATCTTTCATTGTCGAGGGTTCCTTTTGAGTGTATATGTGTCAAGTTTTGGCAAGCGGTTGGTAATGGAGCAGATTGATAGCTGCAACTGGCGATCGAATAAAGATAAAATATCATTCAATTGTTTTCGCGCACAGGCTGTCAAAATATGGTTCGCTATACACTTCCTCAAAGCCCCGAAATTATTTTAACTGTCAAAGGGAAAGATTCAGCCAAAGCCCGCGAAGAAGCGATGGATCGGCTGATGGATCTCATGGATGAGGGCAAGCTGCCTACACAACTCGTGGAGGGATTTGGCCCCAAGCAGTTTGTTGAAGTTAAGGATATCGAAGATGCTGCGTCTGACGGCGAGGACGCGATTACTGAAGCTGTACAGATTTTGAGCAATTTGGCAAGTCTCAAATTGAAAGTGATGGAATCCCGCGAAGAAGCACTCAAAATCCGGGCGGCGATCGACATTTTGTTTACAGATGAGGCTGTGACGGCCGAGGAAATTGGTCGATTGAAAGATGGTTTCAAGGTTCTCAAAAACTTTGCTCAAGCTAACGTCCGCTATCGAGAAGCTAGAAGTAAAGCCGAAGAAGCGCGGGCAATTCTCGACGAAGCTTTGCAATCTGTCGAACCGGAAAACAAGGCGCAGAAGTCGGCAAAACAGTAGCAGGTTGGGTTGGCTAACATCTAGCAACAATCCCAGAAGCTTTTGGGCCTGTTCCATTAAAAATCAATTGTCTTGTGGAACAGGTCCAAAAGCCTGTTACTAAAAAAATGTAGAGAATAGTGGAATATTTGAGATTATTGAGGAACCAACCCACCATGCCACACATTTGACGTTTATTATATACTTTAAAAAAATTACGAGAAAAATTGTGAACCAACAAACAGGAATTCTCAGAAACTCGATGTCAGGCAGCTTGCTGCTGGCTAAAAACTTAGGTTTTGAACCAAAAACTGTGATTGATGTCGGTGCGGCTTTGGGAACTTTTAACCTTTACGAAACCTTCCCGAATTCGCGACATTTGCTAATTGAGCCTATCGCTGAAAATGAACCTTATCTCGCCAAAATTTGCCGCAAGCTCAAAAGTGCAGAATACATTATTGCAGCAGCGACCAAAGAATCGGGAGTTTTCACCCTCAACGTCAGTCCCGGTATGGTGCATTCTTCACTTTCTGAAAATCGCGTTACTGACAGCAGCAATTCTTATTTGAGAAACATACCAGCAATTACCCTGGATGGAATATGCCGGGAAAGAAACTTGTCAGGCCCGTATTTAATTAAAGTTGATGTAGACGGACAGGAATTAGATGTTTTAGCGGGAGCAACTGAAATTTTGCAGCAGACTGAATATGTAATTGTAGAAGTTACTTTGTTCGGTCAGATGTATGATGTAATGAGTTTTATGAAGTCCCAAGGCTTCGCAGCTTACGATATTGTTGATTTGTCATATCGCCCGACTGATAGAGCTTTGTGGCAAGTTGACATGGCTTTTGTTAAGGAATCGGGTCAATTTAGAAGAGATAGCAGTTTCGCGACGGGACAGCAGGATATCGAAGCACTTAACTCGCATCTCAAAGCTTATCGAGAAAGTTTCATCAAACACATTGACACTCATTACAGTGACCCAGTAGAGCCAGAACCAGAGGTCAGTCAAGCTGTTGTGGGCGAAGATTATGTCATCATTTAACTCAAGTTGCTTCCATTTGATACTAAATCCGGATCGCACTTCGCACTTGATTTAATTAATCCTCAACATCTAAAAAACTGTTTTTCTAAATGCTGCTATTGCCGTCTATAAGCTTGCAATCTGCTGTAAATTGGCTTTCATTGGATATCAGAAAGTGGGAATGCCCTAATGCGGGCCTCACTATGATAGAAACATCCATGCAGCTAAAAACATTAGATATCAAGGTTTACGAACTGGAGCTAGAGTAAGACCAAGTAAAGGCACTGCTTTTACTTGGAATCAAGCTGTGAAGGAAGAATTCCGCGTCAAGCTACGCTGTGACAGGGGAGTGTCAACTACCACAATTAATCCCAAGGCGCTTTTGTTGTGAATCATTGAGTTGCTGGCGGTCTAAGCTGTCAACCATCAACCAGTGGAAGCTCTCACTTCTAGTTCTTTAGCCCAAGGTATTGCTGCCAAAATATAGTAGATGTAATGTCCTTTGAAGCACTTTTCCATTGTGTACTTACGGATGACCATTCACTACGGCTTTGAGCCGCAACTTTAAACCACCTCGTCAAAAGCTTAACACCAGCTAATTTATCTACTTCCTTTTGATTACTATAGCTTTTACTCAGCTTGATAATGCTTGAGTGAAAGGTTTCTGGATCGGTATTTTTGATAAAATCTGGGCCTTTCATATAGTCTTCAAAAGCTTGTATGGCCACCAGTGCACGATCGCAATCAAATGTTGCTAAAGCCTGAATTATGACTTTTGTAAGATGGTTTACTGCATCCATATATCTTAGGGAATAGTGGATAGCATAAGCTGCAAGATCGTTGCGAGTATAATAATAATTTTCCCAATTTACGTTTTTGGCAGAAGCTGGTAGATGCCACACCGCCAGTGAGGGAAAAGCTACAATGTTCTTGCCCAGCTCTTTTATTCTTAAACTAAACTCTACATCATCTATTTTGATAAAGAAAGGCAGCGGCAATTTAATTTCTTCAACAAGTTCCTTAGAAAAAGAGAAAAACCAAAATCCGCCATAGTCTATATTTTCTTCCTTGAGCAACCTGTTGAGACAATTAGCATCTCGTAAATCGAGGTTCTTATTTACAGGAGTTAATGACCCAGGTCCAAATCCTCTATTTTTAGAATAGGCGTTGTACAATGCTCCTGCTTCATACAACATATGCTTGTTCTGTAAATCAAGCAGTGCGCCAGCTACTGCAAAATCAGTCTTGGCGTACTCATACAAAGAAATTAACCTATAAATACATCCACTTTCTAACTCTATATCATCATCCATCAGCAAAAAATGAGAGTAGACGTTCTCCTCTAAAGATTCAACTAGCCCTCTAGTAAAACCACCACTTCCACCCGCATTTATATTGGGAACCAGTTTCAGCTTTGGCTTATTGAAATCCGCTTCGTCTAACGTTCTACCATTATCAACAACAAATAATTTGAAGTCCTTAGTTTCTAGTAATTTATCTTGAAAAATCGCAGCCAATGTATTTTTTATAAAAGTCTCTTTTTTGAAGGTGCAAATGGTAATTGCTAACGATACTTCTCTGGTTTTATTTTCATCAGTTGCTATCCACCCCTCTTTAAAGGCACCCTGTTCACTAGAACAGGTTATTTCAAAATATATTCTGCCAGCGTTTTCATTTTGAAGGAGATTTATTGGTAAGATTGTTACTGGCTCTGAGAATTGACAGTTCTCAAAGTTTTGTTCAGAAATAATTTCTCTTTTGTTTCCTCCGTTAACTTCTCTGCAAACAGAAACTTTAAAATCTCCTTCAAGTTTCAGCGAATAGTATATAGAGCTAAGAGTTGTATATTTAGTATAAAAATTTTCATAAAAGGAATTAAAGTAAGTATTTGAGGATACAATACCACCCTGACTTAAGACAACTTTTTTTTCATGTTCCTGGTAGTTTATAGATGCAGATTCATTACACTGTATGTATAAAGCAGAAGCATCGGCTGATTTTGGGAGATTTATTCCACTTAGTATATTCATGTACTATCTACCTCTTTTGTTAGTATCTTTTATTCTTTTATTTGACTTATCTTAAAGCAGTCTTAGATTAAGAATAATTTGTAGATAGCTTTTAGCACGTCCTCCTTGAGGCATAACTCCTATCAAGTTTTTTTAAGTTGTGGATAAAGCGCTTGATATCGCATCCAAGCCTCTTCTAGGGTGGGATCGACTGATTGCGGAGTTGCAGCAAGCGTTGGTGTGGCGGCCAGTTTGCTCGTGTCATTAGCATCTGCGTATATGCCAATTCCTATACCCGCCAGTAGAGCAGCACCCCGCGCGGAAGCAGCAGCAACTGTAGTTGCATAGAGGGGTATTCTCAATACATCGGTCAGTAATTGTTTCCAAGGCATTTCTGCCGTTCCACCGCCTGCTAAACGCAGTTCTGTAGCTTTAAAACCTGTTGCCTCAAGTGCCTCAAAACCTTGTCGCAAAGCAAAAGCCACTCCCTCTAAAGCTGCCCGCATCAAGTGCGCCTGTGTGTGATGAAGTCCCAGCCCTACCCATGCCCCGCGTACATAGGGGTCAAGGTGTGGAGTTCGCTCACCTGTGAGGTATGGCAAAAATGTCAACCCTTCACATCCTGGGGGAACAGAAAACGCTTTAGTATAGACTTCCTGCCAGCTCAAGCCGAGGATACCTCGCACCCATTCAAGCGCTAACCCGGCATTTTGCATTGCTGCAAGGGCGTACCACTGATTAGGTACGGCGGATCGATAGAGATGTGTACGACCGTGAGGATCGATAATTGGTTGCGATCGAGGTGTAATGATTTGAGCGCCTGTGCCGATCGTCAGTTGAACTAATCCAGGCTCTAGTAGTCCGTTACCAAGTGCCGCCGCTGCGGTATCCGCAGCACCAGCGATAACTGGTAAGCCAACAGGTAAGCCAAGATGCTCTGAAGCAAGAGTTGTTAGGTAGCCTGCGATCGCACTAGAGGGGATAATTTTTGGTAACCAATCACCACGTAGATTCAGCGCTGAGATTGCTTCCCCAGCCCAGTTATCCGACACAACATCGTAAAGCAAAGTACCGCTAGCATCAGATGGTTCGGTTGCGACTTCTCCAGTCATCCGTAACCGCAGCCAATCTTTGGGCTGGAGTGCCCAACGCGCTTCGCTGTAGACAGTAGCCTCGTGTTCTCGTAACCACAACAAAGTGGGGCCCGCCATTCCAGCCGTAACCGGGTTGCCCAAGCGCTCTAGAATAGCGGCATCGAGTGAATAATAAGTGTTAAGCGTGGCACTAGAGCGAGTATCTGCCCAGAGGATAGCAGGACGCAGTGGCTGACCAGACTCCGAAGCTAGGACAACACCGTGCATTTGCCCTGAAAGTGCGATCGCCTGTACTTGATCGGCATGATTTCCTACAGCCTTCCTCACAGCCTCGCCAACACCTAACCACCAATCTTCTGGTTCCGACTCAGCCCATCCGGGGTGGGGTGCATGAACAGGATAAGAGCTTGATGCTTCACCTATAGTGGTTCCGTCTGTCGCTAGGAGCAATGCCTTAGCAGAGCCTGTTCCTAAATCTATGCCAAGCAACATTAGGTTATCCTCAAATACTTAAAAGTTAAGAATTCAAAATTAGATTTGTTGCCAAATATAGCCGTCGCCACAGACCTTAGGACACTGTCTTAAGAACGGCTTTCATCGCATCGCGCAAAGTATGGGAGTGGTCTAGCTATTTGCGAATTCGACTTTTCAACCAAGCCGAGCATTCAATGCGGTTTAACTCAGGCGAATAGGGGGGCAGATAGACAATTTGGGTACCATCCGCTTCAAGGAACTGGGCAGTAGTTATTCCTGTGTGGATTGTAGGATGCGTTGTCTCTGCTTTGCCAGAAAATCAAGCAAGACCTTCGCTACAGTATCCGCCGACTCTACCACAAAGGCGTGACCGCCTTGCTCGATGATAGCTAGTTCAGCATTGGGAATACCTTGAGCTAGTTGCTCCGAAAATCTGACCGGAGTAAGAAGGTCTTCTTTACCAACCATAACGAGTGTAGGGCAATGAATGTTTGCAAGGCGATCGCTGGTATCACTGCCAAGAATAGCTCGGCTTTGGTGATATAGTCCATGAGGTGTCGGCGCAAATGGTTGATTCTCAATCCAGGTGATGAGTTGTTCCATTACCCCTGGAATCGAGTAAAACGCATCGGTAAACAGCCAAGGCAAGATAACCCTCTGATAAAGCGTTCCCTCTAATTTCTGTGTCAAGTCGCCAAACAAATTGATGAGTGAATTAAATTTTTCATCTCCCTTTGCCAAAGATGAGAGAAGTATCAAACTTTGGATTTTTTATGGATATGCCAAAGCCAGTTCTTGAGCAATCTGTCCACCCATTGAATGACCTGCCACATGGACTTGAGAAATGCTCAAGTAATCCAACAGCGCGGCTGCATCAGCCGCCATTTGTTTGATGCTGTAAGGACTGTCTGGCGCTTCACTTTGCCCAGCTCCTCGGTTGTCAAAGCGAAGCACCTGATACTGCTTAACTAGCGATCGCATCATTGCAGCCCAAATTGAACTGTCACTGTCAAACCCCGCTATCAGCAGTAATGACTCGTTTTCGCTGGAACCTTGAATGTTGTAGTACAAATCAATTCCGTTGACCTGAATTACTGACACAGGCTTTTCTGGATACTATCGACTTCAATTGCTTGAATCGCTTTCTGGCGGAAGTGATAACTGTAAGGTTTTGCCATGACAGGTTGCGGGGAGACTACTACTGTATAGTCTATGTCCTAATGAAACTGCCAACAGCTATAAAGCTAAAAATCGCAGCTTAAGTTGATAATGCCATTACTGTGCCTGCGAAGATCGGACAAGCGTTCCTTTAGCACCAAACTCATGCAAACTGCTCAACTTGTCAGCAACAGTCTCGACGAAACGTGGCGACTGTACTAAATCTCCAAAAATCTCAACCAGGCTGAGCAAGGGTCTGGGATCTGTTTTACCTGAGCGGGCTTGTTGAGTGAGGATGTCTGCTAAGGGGTCATCAATGCGAATAGGTTGCCCTTGTTTATCCTGACTACTGAGGTATTGACACCAAGCAGCGATCGTCAAACTTAGGTAATCGATCGCACCTCCAAGTTGTAATTTATCGCGGATCGATCCCAAAACAAACTTAGGAATTTTGGCCGATCCATTCAGGCAAAGGCGTGGAAGCTGATCGCGAATTTTGGGATTGGAAAACCGTTCAATTAAAGTTTTTTTATAATCGTCTAAATCGATCCCAGGAACGGGTTGGAGTGTTGGTGTCACCTCATCCATCAGGTTAGCTACTGCTTGCTGAAACAAGGGATCGGCCATGACTTCATAAACGTAGGTATAACCTGCCAGAGAGCCGAGATAGCCAATCAACATATGACTGGCATTGAGCAGCCGAATTTTCATCATTTCATAGGGATGAACATCCTTAGTCATCTGTACGCCAACGGATTCCCAATCGGGTCTGCCTGCACAAAATGTATCTTCAATTACCCACTGAATAAAAGGCTCCGCGACGCATGGAAACGCATCATCAATACCAAACTTTTCCGCCACCATTTTGATATCTGCTGGGGTTGTCAGCGGAGTAATGCGATCGACCATGCAGTTGGGAAACGCAACCTGTTCAGCAATCCAACGTCCTAACTCTGGATCGCGCATTTCGGCAAATGTCGTTAGCATTTTCCGCACCATGTTGCCGTTGCCCTGGATATTGTCGCAGGACAAGACTGTAAAGGGTGCCAACCCCTGTTTACGCCGCTTTTCGAGTGCGGCTGTCAAAAAACCGTATGTCCCAAGTGGTTGGTCGGGATGTTGCAAATCGTGCTGCATCGTCGGGTGGTTTACATCGAAATTGCCACTTCCTTCAATGTAGTAGTAGCCGCTTTCGGTGACCGTTAGAGTAACAATTCGGCATTTGGGATCTGCTAATGCTTCAATAACTGCTGGACGATTGTCTGGTGCAAACAGGTATTGAGTGATTGAGCCAATTATTCGAGCGCGATCGCCATCTTGCGATCGCTCAACTAAGGTATACAAACAATCTTGGGATTGAAGGGCATCCCGCATCCGCCTGTCATAGTCAAAGTCGAGCAATCCAACACCACAGATTCCCCAATCACTACCAGGATTCTGATGGAAATAATCGTCGAGATAAAGCGCTTGGTGCGAGCGATGAAATCCACCAACCCCAATATGCACAATGCCATTAGTAATTTGATGGCGATCGTAATTGGGTACGCGCACGTTTCCAGGTAAACGAAACAGAGATGCTTCATTGAGCTTCATTGTTGAGCCGGTGCTGGTATTGCTGTTCATTTATTTACTAACGGCTAGGTGGTGACGATGAGTTTTTGAAACGGCTTCACCCTGTAAGTCAAACAGATGACAAAGATCGCCGCTAATGTGGACAGGAACAAGATCGTGCAACTGACTGGAATTATCTCCGTCTGTTTGCACGATTAGGGTGTCTCCACCCGGAATCTTGACATAGAGATAGGTTTGTCCGCCCAGTCGTTCTACAACTAACACTTCGCCGTTCACTGTTGCGCTATTGCGATCGAGTCGCAGGTGTTCGGGGCGAATTCCCAACGTGGCTCTATCCCCAACCGACAGCTTTCCAGGGTTGACCGGAATAGTCACATTCGCATCACCAGGAAGTTTGACAGTTATACCAGAGTCATTAACGCCTGTCACCGTAACCGAGACAAAGTTCATCTTAGGTGAACCAATAAATCCGGCGACGAATAGATTGCGGGGATGGTGGTAGAGATCCAAAGGCGAACCCACTTGTTCTACAATGCCGCCCTGCAACACCACAATCTTGGTGGCAAGCGTCATTGCCTCAACCTGATCGTGTGTCACGTAAATCATGGTGGCTTGCAGGCTGTCATGCAAGCTGGCCAGTTCGATCCGCATCTGCACGCGCAAGGAGGCATCCAGGTTTGACAGTGGTTCGTCAAACAAAAACACTTTGGGATTGCGAACCAGGGCACGACCAATTGCTACTCGTTGGCGCTGTCCACCGGATAACTCTTTGGGCTTGCGGTTTAACAGCGGTTCCAGTTGGAGGACATGAGCGACTTCACGCGCCCTTTCATAACGCTGGGCTTTTGGAACACCTGCAAGGCGGAGGCTAAACGCCATATTCTCCGCTACGGTCATGTGAGGATACAAGGCGTAGGTTTGAAATACCATTGCCAACCCGCGTTTATCTGGAGGCACATCATTCACTACCTCGCCATCAATCATCAACTTGCCGGAGGTAATTTCCTCTAGTCCGGCAATCATGCGTAACAAGGTTGATTTTCCGCAACCGGATGGACCAACGAATACAACAAATTCGCGATCGCCAACATCAAGATCGACGCCTTTAATGATCTCTGTATCGGCATATGTTTTGTGAATATCTCTTAAAGCAACTGTGGACATGAAAAACTCCTATTAAATCATTAAAAATCAAATGATTATTTCACGGCACCAAACGTCAGACCGCGTACTAATTGCCGTTGGCTCAACCAACCGAAGATTAAAATGGGTGCGATCGCCAGAGTTGATGCTGCCGAAAGTTTTGCCCAAAACAATCCTTGAGGGCTGGAAAAAGAGGCAATAAATGCGGTTAAAGGAGCGGCATTAGCCGTTGTTAGGTTGAGGCTCCAAAAGGCTTCATTCCAGGACAAAATGATCGAAAGCAAGGCGGTGGAAGCAATTCCGGGCAATGCCAGTGGCAGCAACACATGAATCAGTTCTTGCTGTGTGTTTGCCCCATCCATGCGATCGGCTTCTAGGATATCTTTGGGTACCTCTTTGAAAAAGCTGTAAATCATCCACACAACAATTGGCAAATTGATCAGGGTGTAAATAATAATCAAACCGATGCGGGTATCCAGCAAACCAGCGTTGCGACACAAGATGTAGATCGGCACCAGCACGCCAACGGGTGGCAGCATTCTAGTAGACAGCATCCACAGCAAGGTACTCTTAGTACGTTTGGTTGGGAAGAAAGACATGGCATAAGCGGCAGGTACGGCAAGCAGCAGCGCGAGTAGGGTCGATCCCAGCGAAACCGCCACACTGTTGAGCGCATAGTTGAAATAGTTTGCCCGATCTTGTATTGCCACATAATTTTCTAATGTCGGCTGGAAAAATAACTGAGGGGGAGTTGCAACCGCCGCCACCTCTGTTTTGAAACTGGTGAGAAACATCCAGAAAATTGGGAAAAACAAGCTGCAAGCGACAAACCAGCCGAGCAAGGTAAATAGCAAACGGCGAGAAGTTTTTTGTGCCATTGTTAGGTATCCAAATTACGAGCAACACTACGCATCAGAAAAATTGCCGCGATGTTGGCAAGAATTACTGCGATTAATCCACCCGCTGAGGCACCGCCGACATCAAATTCCAGCAATGCTCTCAGGAAGATGTAATAGGCAAGGTTAGTGGTTGCCACTCCGGGTCCGCCACCTGTGGTAACAAAGATTTCTGCAAAGATAGTCAAAAAGAAAATTGTCTCGATCATGGCGACTACGGCAATAGCGCGGCTCAGATGCGGTAGCATGACGAAACGGAATAAGGCTAGAGCATTTGCTCCATCCATCCGGGCTGCTTCTAGCTGGTCATGATCTAACGACTGAATTGCTGTCAGCAAAATCAGCAGGGCAAAAGGAAGCCATTCCCACGAAACAATGATAATGATGGCAAGCAGTGGAAAATCTGCAAACCAATCGATCGCCCCCAAACCCAAACCTCTTGTGAATTGAGCAAACAGCCCATTCACTGGATGCATCAGCATATTTTTCCAGACTAGGGCGCTGACTGTGGGCATTACGAAAAACGGAGAAATCGCCAGTACCCGCGCAATTCCCTGACCGTAAAAGTCTTGGTCAAACAGAATAGCTAGAAGTGTCCCTAGACCGATCGTGATCGCCAGAACAGACACGACCAGAATTATTGTGATGCCGATCGAAGTCCATAAAGCTGGATCGCTCAAGATGAACGTGAAATTTTCAATCCCGATGAATTTGCGTGCATCGGGATTGAGCAGGTTATACCGCTGAAAGGAAAACCATACCGTCATCACTAGGGGCACAATCATCCACAGCAGCAAGGCAATGACGGAAGGCGCAACCAGGGGTAATGTTGATGCCTGTCGCTTGCTTCGTTGCTGGGCGGGTGGCGTTTCGCGGTGATGTTTTACAGCTACTGAAGAAGACATAGCTTAATAGAATTTTTGATTTTTGATTGTGAAAGTTTTATGGGCAGACATTGGCTGTGGTTGCCGACAGGCTGTGTTTTCAAATTACTTATCAAGACAGGTATTCCTTAAAGTTCCCCCTCTAAGTACCCTTAAAAAGGGAGGCTTAGACCCTCATTCTCCCCCCTTAAAAAGGGGGGATGGGGGGGTATCCGGGTTTAAAAACATAACCTAGCCGCTCTTTTCACTCGATGTAACCTGTGTGTTTCATAAACCGTTCAGTTGAATTCTGCGATTGTTGCAACGCCCGATCGACTGAAAGGCGATTCGTCAGCGCTGCTGCCATCGTTTGTCCAACCGAAGAACCGATTGCCTGAAATTCTGGAATATCCACATATTGAATGCCCTTGTAAGGGGTTGGGTTTGCGGCTGGACGGGTAATATCGGCAGATTCGATCGACCTGAGCACGATCGAAGCAAACGGTGCGGCTTTTTTATAGTTGGGATTGTTATAGGTGGAAGTCCGCGTACCTGGTGGTACAGCAACCCAGCCATTTTGATCGGCCACTAATTGGATGTATTCTTTTGAGGTTGCCCAGGCAACGAACCTTTGAGCCGCTTCGGGTGATTTTGAGGTTTTTGGAACCGCTAATGCCCAAGCCCAGATCCAATTCGAGCCGTTTGGATATTTTTCAATTGGCGCACGGGCAAAGCCAACTTTGTCATAAACTTGAGATTCTTTTGGATTGGATAACAGTCCTGCTGCAACGGTTGCATCTACCCACATACCGCACTTGCCTGTCGAGAATAGCGCTAGATTCTCATTGAATCCATTGGAACTGGCACCGGGCGGGCCATATTTGTTGAGCAAATCGACATAGAAGGCGATCGCTTCTTTCCAGGCTGGAGTATTTATAGTGGGTTGCCACTTCATGTCAAACCACTGTCCGCCAAACGTGTTGACCAATGTGGACAAAAATCCCATGTTTTCGCCCCAACCGGGTTTTCCACGCAGACAAACACCGTAGACTCCATTGGCTGGATCGTGAACCTTACTCGCCCATTCTGTGAGTTGGGAATAGGTTGGCTGTTCGGGAACCGTAATCCCTGCTTTTTCAAACAAGTCTTTTCGGTAATACAGCATGGAACTTTCCCCATAGAACGGCACAGCATAAAGTTTGCCGTTGTTGGAAAGACCTTCTCTGATGGGTTTTATCAGGTCATTTACGTCGTAGCTTGCGGGTAGATCTAATGGTTTTAACCAATCTCGTCTCGCCCAAATCGGCGTTTCATAAGACCCGATTGTCAGGACATCAAATTGCCCACCCTGGCTAGCAACGTCTGTGGTGGTGCGTTGGCGCAACACGTTTTCTTCTAGGACAACCCACCTCAGTTGAATGTCTGGGTTGGCTTGTTCAAACTTACTTGAAAGCCCTTGCATGACGACCATATCGCCATTATTGACAGTAGCGATCGTCAGTCTGGTTTTCCCTGCTGCTTGCGAACCTGTCGCACAGGCATACAGCAGTTGCACAAGCACGACTCCAATGAGGAATGCAACCAGCAATTTAGCGAAGCGGGGGATACGCATCGCATAACTCCTTTGATATTAAAAAATCAGACGATTAAATTGTTGAGTTTATGCCTAACATTGAGCGATTGCTCAATAATTGAATTATACTAAGCCACCTAAAATACTGGACAATTAAAGAGTATTTGCAACATATATTCACAAGGGGTTAAAGATATGACAGCTAGAGCAAGCTATGACTTTGCTGGTAAAACGATTCTGATTACGGGCGGTGCTGGTGATATTGGTCGGGCTACTGCACAGCGTTTTGCCGCAGATGGTGCAGGTGTAGTAATCCTAGACTTAAACGAAGCGAAGATGGCAGAGGTTGCTCACGAATTGGAAGCCTATAAAATTCCAGTTGCTACCTTTAGCTGCAATGTCACCAATCCTGATGACGTTGCTCATGCTTTTTCTGGTGCTGTAGAGCAATTTGGGCGGATCGATTATGTTTTCAACAATGCGGGTTATCAAGGAGTGTTTGCCAAAACCGACGAGTATCCCGAGGAGGATTTTCAAAAGGTCATTGACATCAATGTTGTCGGAGTTTTTCACGTCCTCAAGGCGGCGGCACAACACCTACGCAAATCTGGTGGAGGAGCGATCGTCAATATGGCAAGCCATGCAGGAGTGGTTGGTCCTCCAAATATGCTCGCCTACTCAGCCTCGAAGTTTGCCGTAATTGGGATAACTCAGACAGCAGCAAAAGACTTAGCCCCCTACCACATTCGGGTGAATGCCGTCTCGCCTGCGCTGATTGGCCCCGGCGTGATGTGGACGCGGCAGACTGAATTGCAGGCGGGTGTAAGCTCACAGTATTTTGATGCCGATCCTAAAGTGGTAGAGCAGCAAATGATTAATTCAGTACCGATGCGGCGTTTGGGGAGCCTTGAAGAAGTTGCCAACGGTGTAGCATTTCTCATGAGCGAGGAGGCAAGCTACATTACGGGGTTTAACTTGGATCTGACTGGCGGACTCTAGGGAAAATGGTAAGTTGTTGTGCATCTAAGTTACATATTGAACTAATCGATTTAAGGGAAAAGGAGCAGGGTGAAAGGTAAAAGGGGAAACCTTTTCGCCTTCCCCTTTTACCTTTTTCCCATGAGTGCATATTGCTTTCTTAAATCTGTGCCAGCTTATTGCTAAGTTAGCAATGTTGTCAGCCCCCAAGATTGGTACTGCAATGTTTTGCTGCCTTGGAGTTTTGTAAGACCACTTTCATTAACTTAGAGTGTGATAACCTATGTTTAATAGTTTGAGCAAAAAATCTATCTTTGAGCAGATACTCAAATAACTCATCTACTGTTTTGGGGAAGCATACTGCCTATACGTGGAATATGAGAGAACCCTTCTTAGAGCGGCGCGATGCCAGCAAAGCTGGCTTGCCCCTTCGGACTCGTAAGTTAGACCAGGCAGCTCACGCTGCTTGGCTCTACTACATTGCTGGGAACACACAGGAAGAGATTGCGGCAAAGCTGAACGTGTCGCGGCAGGCGGCACAGCGTTTGGTCGCACTAGCGGTGAGTGAAAAACTGATCAAATTTCGGCTAGATCATCCCCTGCGTGAGTGTATTGCTCTAGCTGAATCACTCAGAGACAAATTTGAACTATCGTTTTGTGAAGTGGTTCCAAGCGATGCAGGGAGCGGCGATACCTTGAACGGACTTGCTGTATGTGCTGCCGCTCACTTAGAGACGTACCTTGTTGCTAAAACTCCAACAATCCTGGCATTTTCCACGGGTCGTACTTTGCGATCGATGGTGGAACAAATCCCATCCATGCAGCAACCTCAGCATAAGATTGTCTCAATTGTTGGGAATATGTCTCACTATGGGCGTGCGGGTCGTTATGAAGTGGTGATGCACTTGTCCGATCGCATTGGTTCGCAGGCGTATCCAGTGCCTACTCCGGTTGTAGCGACCAGTATTGAAGAACGAGAACTCTTGCAGACTCAGCGATCGTTTATCACCGTAAAAACCCTTGCAGAGCAAGCAAAAGCAACATTTGTCGGGATTAGCCCAATTGACTGGAATGCACCGTTACATCAAGACGGGTTCATTAATGACGATGAAGTGACCCAATTAATTGAATTGGGGGCAGTTGGGGAGATTGCAGGTTGGGCATACGATCGTCAAGGAGTCTTGATTCAACCCACATTCCGCAGATGTGTGTGGAAATTTTTTATCAGTTGTGAAAAGTTGGAGTCAAAAAGTTTTTCCGTTTAACTTATGCGGTTTTAAC
>NZ_SRRZ01000035.1 GCF_013179805.1 Microcoleus asticus IPMA8
TAGACCGGGATTTGATTTTAAATCACCCTAACCTTCCTTCAGTCTTGTCTTATGGTACTTTAGCTGCTTAAAAACTGTCCGGAGTATTGTATTAACGTGTTCAATAATAATTCGTTGGCTTGCCAGAGTACGGTTTTCCTGCCGTTGAACCTGAGATAAATTAGAGCTTTTGGGCTTTTTAGTAGGGATCTGACTATTGGCATGAAGTTTGGCAATTCCTTGATAACCCTTGTCACGCCAAAGCTTAATTGTAGTTGCTAGCCTGACTTTACTGCTCTTGAATAGTCACAAGGAATGCCTTCTGCCTTTACCACGAAGCTCTGCAGATAATTGCTCCCGTCTTTTGATTGACCACTAATTGCTACTTCAATGTATGATACTTCTTTTTGCCGGAAAACACTTGTCGTTGTTTTTTTTTGGACGCTCGACTGGGCTTTCGGTCACATCGACCACAACTACTTCTAAAACTGAGTCCGGTTGCAGCAGTGCTTTCTTTCCGGGTAAGCTAAACCGACCTGAACGAATGAATGTTTCCTCTACGTGTCTGACGATCCTGAACGCAGTGGATTCATTGATGTTCCAGCTTTGAGCAATGTGAAAGTAGGTACGGTACTCTCGCCAATATTGTAATGCCAGCAGTACCTGGTCTTCTAAGCTCAGTTTAGGCGGGCGACCGGGTTTGCGTTTCTGAAGTTGCTGTTGTTCGCTTTACTGACACCATTTCATCAAAAGTTGTAGACCCAACGCCACAGAATCGCTTGAAGGCTTCTGGCTTTAAACTTTGCACTTGTTCGTAAGTCATCAGTTTTTCCTCTCAATCACCTTACTATTGCCCGGCGTTGGGGACTTTTGCAAGAGGTTTTTTGTGGAACAGGCCCGAAAGCCTGTTCATGAAAATGGTGCAACATATGAGTTAACTCAACGGCAGGGCGATCGTAAATTCCGTCCCTTCACCCACAACAGAATCACAACTCAAACAGCCGCCGTGGGTTTCTACCACAATTTGGCGGCTGATAGACAACCCCAACCCCGTACCTTTCCCAACACCTTTGGTAGTGAATAAATGGTCAAAAATATGCGCTAAAATTTCTTTGGGAATTCCCCTGCCATTATCTCTAATCTTAATCACAACAGTTTGATTGTCATCATCCATCTCTGTTTTGATGGTAATGATATTAGGCGCCAGTCCAATCTCCGCAAAACTCCGAACTTTATTTGCTTCCTCAAAACAGTCGATCGCATTTGCCAAAATATTCATAAACACCTGATTCAACTGTCCCAAATAACACTTAACTTTCGGGATATTGCCATACTCCTTAACTACTTGAATCAGCGGACGGTCTTGATTTGCTTTCAATCGATGCTGTAAAATCATTAAAGTGCTATCAATTCCCTCATGGATATCTGCCGACACTTTTCGGGTGGTGTCCGCACGGGAGAACGTGCGGAGAGAAGTGCTAATATTGCGAATGCGATCGCACCCAACTTTCATCGACCCCAGCATTTTCGGTAAATCTTCTATAAGATACTCTAAATCGATATCCTCAGCATCCTGTGCGATTTTTGAGCTAGGATTAATCACTTCTTCCTGATATAACTTCAAGTGGCTAATTAAATCGCCCACAGCCGCATTAGCTTCGGTAATATTCCCCGAAATAAAACCGACTGGATTGTTAATTTCGTGAGCGACACCAGCAACCAGATTGCCCAGAGCAGACATTTTTTCACCTTGAATTAGCTGCAATTGTGCTTGTTGCAGTTCATTGAAAGATTTTTCTAACTGTTGAGATTTCTCTTGCTCGCGCGCGTACAAACCAGCATTTTCTACGGCAATAGCAACTTGAGCAATTAACACTTTGAAGACTTCTACTCTCTCTGCTGTAAAAGCTCCTACTGTCAAAGCATTTTCTAGATAAATTATACCCCGCCGCTGAGATTGATAAATAATCGGCAAACATAGAATTGATTTTGGTTGATATTTCTGAATGTAGGTATCCACCTTAAAAGGTTCGGCGACAGTCGCATTGTCTAAAACCAGATGCTTTTGGCTGCGGTGTACGTAATTAATCACAGACAGGGGAACATCTTGACGATTTTCTACGGGAATAGAGGGTAAAAGTGTCACTTTATCCTCCGCAAAACTGCCAGTAGCTTCTATGCAGAGGATATCGTTTTTCAGCAGCAGCAGCACAACTTTTTGAGCCGCCGCATTTTCTAAAATAATTTTGATTAATTTTGTCAACAATTTTTCTAGAACAATTTCACCGTTAATGGCTTGCGCCGACTTAATAAAAGTAGCTAAGTCTAAGAGCTCGCCTAAACTACTACTGGTAGTATTTCCAGTGGTAGTGCGGGTGACATCGAGGGTTGGGGTTTGAATTGTGCGCGTCTGTGCTGCTAAGAAAGGATGTGTTGATTCTAAGTGTTTAACTTTAGCTATGGCTCCCCAATGGATATATCCATAATAGGCTTTAGTCAGATATGCTTGAGAAACTATCTCTTTGCCCAAAGCTTGATAAAATTCTCCTGCTAATTCATAGGCTAATGCTTCCTCTTGAATGTAACCGTTTTTTGCGGCTCCATCAATTGCGCGATCGTACAATTCCATTGCTTGGGTATTTTGCCCTAAAACTCGCGCTTTTTCCGCAGCTACCAAGTCGTATTTGTGTTGATAATTCATGGGAGCATGAACTGCCCATTTTTTCATATTTTTTTGGTTTTGTCCAACTTTTTTCATGTTTTGCTTTTGTTCCCCTTTCTCAGCTTGGGGATACAAAGCGAGCAGACTGAGAGAAAAGTAAAAATTATTCAGAGCAACTACATAAAATCCGGCTACGGACTCCTCATATTTCTCAAATAACCTTGAATTTTCCAAGGCTTCCGCATAGTTTCTGAAAATAAAATTAAGCTGAGTTTTGGCATTATAAACCAAACTAACTAAAAAAAAGCTTTGAGATTCTATTAAAATGGGGAGGGTTTTGACTTCATTAAATCTTTCACCGACTAAATGACAGGGTTCGACAGCTTGACCGCGCAAATTGAGGGCTGTCTGCCTGCCTATACTTATATAATGTACAGCAAATTCTAGTTGAGATTGCTGCATTAGTTTCATATATTTACCAGTCTCCTGCTCCACCAAATCTAGAGGCTCTCCTATCGACAGTTTTTTGAAGCAATATTCAGTTATAGAATAACCAGCATATTCCAACTCTCCAGTTTCCATTCCAGTTTTAAAACCTTCTTTAAGATCGCCTAATCCGGACTTGACAGAGGCTTTCCAGTGGTTAATAAAGCAACCAAAGGGTGTATAAACTCTACTTTTGATTGAACGGGAGGGAAATTTGTCTAACATCCTAATTGCCAGTTGACCGAATTGATATGCCAAACTAATGTCCCCTACCTTGTACATAACTACGCCATAAAAAACGTAAGCAATACTTGCATAAGGCGAATTACCATATTTAATGCACAGCTTGACCATCCTAAATGCCAGCAGCGGTACCAGTTGGGGCTTGACCGCAACAGCACTGCTGAGAATCCCTGATAAAATCCGCATGGCTGCTTGTTTTTCGGGATCGATCATTTCTGGCAAGTTAGCTAAATCCTCAATTCGTTTCAATCCTAAGCTCAGTTTTGTATTAATCAGTCCCGCCACAATATTTAGTGGCTTGGGATTTTGAGGAAAAGAAATGCCTAACAGTTTCAGGACTTCCAGTCCTGTATAGAGTGCTTCTACAAGTTTATTCTGAGCGTTATAAGACTGAATTTGAAGTTGATAAACATTCACTTTTTCCAGTAAGGTTTTAGCTTTTTGCACTACAATATCAACTAGCTTTTTTGAACCTTCATAGTTGATGTTTAAGTATTCAGCTTCTGCTGTTGACTCGTAAATTGCTAATGTTAAGTCATACTGACTTTGCCAACAATCCGCTGGCAGTAATTCCATAGCCACCCGCAAATACCTAACAGCAGCTTCATAAGCACTCGCGGCTTTTGCCTTGCGTCCAGCAGTTAAATTTAATTTTGCTAACTGCATCTTTTCTGCTGGCTGGCTAATCGTGTCAATTGCGACATTCAATTGATTGACGAGATCGAAGATGTTTTCTTCTAGCTTGTCTGGTGGAGTATTCTGTAATAGTAATTGACCAATTTTTAAATGGGTGGATTGCTTTTGGTCTTCGGGAATTAGCGAATATGCGGCTTGCTGAACGCGATCGTGCAAAAATTTGTAACTAACCCGCGATGTGTCTAACTTGAGATTAATTGATTCGGCTCGATCGAAAACTAAAGGAATACGATAAGCATCGCTCAAGGGCAGAATTAACCCTGATTGCAAAGCTGAATAAAGTTCAGTAGCTGTAGTATTAGCTGACTTTTCGCTAACAAGTGACAGCACATCTAGAGCAAATTTATCTCCCACGCAAGCTGCTAGCTTCAAGGCTTCTTGCGTGGGTTCGGGCAGCTTTTCAATGCGAGAAGCTACCAGTTCCACCACACTTTTATCGGTAATTCCAATGGCTTGGATTTCATCGATACTCCAATACCAGCCACTTTGACTTCCCTCATTTGTAACGTGATTAAATTTAAATGTTAAAAGAGAGTCTTGATAAAGTGCTTGAAGTAATTGGGTCAAGAAAAAAGGATTGCCGCCCGTTTTATTCCAGATTAACTCGGCTAGATTTGTTACTTTTTCTGTGCAAGTGTTAAGTGTTTCAGTGACTAATTCAGTCACATTTTCTAAATCCAGCGGTTGCAGCACGATATTGTTGACAACCGTACCCGTCTTTTCAATCTCTTCTACAGTCTGAATTAAGGGGTGGGTCGGACTAACTTCATTGTCTCGATAGGCACCTATTAGCAACAAATATTCTTGGTCAGGGTCAGTTATCAGTATTTGCATCAACTTTAATGTTGCTGAATCTGCCCACTGCAAATCGTCTAAAAAGATAACTAGGGGGTGTTCTTTTTGGGCGAAAACGCGAATAAATTCTTTGAATACCCGATTGAATCGATTTTGGGATTCTACGGGCGCGAGTTCTGGGACTTCTGGCTGTTTGCCGATGATTAATTCAACTTTGGGAATTACATCGGCAATTACTTGGCCGTCTGTTCCCAGTGCTGTTAAAATTTTAGTGCGCCATATTTCTAATGAAAGTGCACTTTCTGTTAGCAATTGCCGCAGCAAGGAGTTAAATGCTTGGATTAATGAGGCATAAGGAATGTTGCGTTTTAATTGATCGAATTTGCCGCTAATGAAGTAACCTTTTGACCGGGTAATGGGTTTGCTAACTTCGTTGACTACGGCTGATTTACCGATGCCTGAGTAGCCTGATACTAGCATTAATTCGCTGCTTCCTGATGGAGGCGGGTTTTGTTCTAAGGTTGCTGGTTTTCCTAACAAGTTGTTAGCTAAACCCGCTCTTACACGTTCAAATGCTGCTAGCAATTCATTAACCTGATTTTCCCGACCGTACAATTTTTGAGGGATTAACAATTGGCTGAGAATATCTAAGCGTCCGGGCATGAAGTCGGCAATTTGTCCGGTGGTTTCTAACTGATGCAAACAATTTTCTAAGTCTGCTAACAATCCGGCCGCACTTTGATATCTATCTTCGGCATTTTTTGCCATCAATTTCATTACTATCTCAGAGATGGCGACAGGTATTTCTGAATTGATTTGATGGGGATATATTGGTTGAACTGCGATGTGGCTATAAACTATTTCTAAGGGGTCGCTGCTGGGGAAAGGCAATTTTCCTGTCAGCATTTCATATAATGTGATGCCAAGGGAATAAAAGTCTGTGCGGTAGTCAAGGGTGCGGTTCATTCTCCCGGTTTGTTCGGGTGACATATAGGCTAAGGTTCCTTCGACGGAGTTGGGATTATTAAATTGTGGGTTTTCTTTGTTCAGTTTTGTGGCAATGCCGAAGTCGGTGATTTTTACTTGTTTTGTTTGCGAGTTAATTATGATGTTGCTGGGTTTGATGTCTTTGTGAATAATGTGCTGAAAATGCAGGTATTGTAAGGCTTTGACTATTTGAATGAGGATGTTTAAATTTGCTTGCAGGCTCAACGTCTCTCTTTCCAGCAGTTTTGCGAGGGATTCCCCGCCAAAGTCTTCTAACACGATTCCTAATCGGTGGTCAAATGTTTCGAGACTGATGGCTTTGACGATTTGTTCGCTGTCTAAATTTTGGCGGATTTGATATTCGTGTTTGAGCCTGGTAATGGCTTCGAGTGTTGGATATTCGGCTTTGAGGACTTTCAGAATTGCTGCTGGCCCGTCTGTCGGTGTTTGTCCGCGATAGATTATTGTTTCGACGCCTTCGTGCAGAGTAATATTGATTTGGTATTTGGAGAATTTCAACATAACTTGAATTATTAATTACAGGAGCTAATTTTCATTAGATTAACACTACTTTATCTTGATTTGCTGTGATTCAGATCGTGTAATTTTCGCTCCCAAATCACACCGAAGATACACTAAGTGACAACGCGGCAGTGTTCGCGGGTGTCAACAAAAATCTTAAATGTAATATCGGTCTTGTGAGTCCAGAATGATTTCGCTCCGGCTTTTTTAAGGGGATTGGAGCGATCGCACTACGTTTAAAATAGGAGGGGATGGGAGCGATCGCACTCCGCCTTAAACAGGCAATTGAGCGGGTTTTCAATCGGTAACAACCGTAACTTCACAGATAGTAGAAAGTGATTCTGGTTCCGGCAAAATACGCACGCGGGCAAATTTCAAACCGTTGACTCCTTGTTGTGATTCTACCATGCCAGTCTGAATTTTTTGTTCTACCCAACCTTCGCGAGACAAGTAGCGCAAGTATTGTTGGTACTCTTCCCATTCGTCTTCGGTTGAATAAACTACCGTTAACATTCCCGGCTGGGTAATCCGCTCTTGTGCGTCTTTGTCAACGGCTTTTTCGATCCGCTTTTTCACGAGTTCGTAGCGGATGTCGCGAGTGCCTTTTACGTCAAACATTTTTTCGGTGTTTTCGTTGTGAAAAATGTCGATCGTGGTATTCTGCACTAAGACTAAATGTGTGAGTTCCATGTTAATTTGAGACTCGGCTTGCAAGCGAAAAACTGCGCGGGCACAGTCGCAAATTGCTCGCAGTTGTTCGTACCGCAAACTGTGCAGGTGAAACGGGCTGAATTTGGGGTCGATCGATTTTCCTGCATAAATCATGTGATCGATGCCGTCGGTGCATTCGATGTCACAGTAGTGGGGGAGAATTTGCTGCATTTTTTCTTGCCAGCGGGCCCAGATTTCTTGGAGTTTGGTGCTGATTAGGTTTAGCATTTGGTCGTAGCGGGTACGATCGCTGTAAACGCAGTTGTGTTCGTTTTCACAGGCTGCTCGGTAAGCTTCAACTGCTGCCTGAACCCTGGGGGCACACTGCACAAAATAGTCAAAATATACTTCTAAACGGTTGTTTAAATATTCGGTTGCTCGCACCTCCATATCGACTGTTACTTTTTGTTTTAAATGCTGGATGTAGTCGAGCAAATCGAGCCGCAGTTGCTCGCCGAGGTGGGTAGTTTGTGTTTCGCAAACGGCATCGGCTACGACTAAACCTAAGCGGAATTGTTCGAGCAAATCAGTTTGAATGGCTCGGTTTCTTTCGTCGCTAGAACCGCGAATGTCCGAAATTCCGTACAGCGGATAAACGTCAGCAAATACGATTGTATCTGGGGGCAGTCCCCAACTTCGCCTTTCTGCTTCTTGGGCGAACCGCCACTCTACTGCGGGGTGGATGTTGTGAATGTGGGTAAACCGCTCTTGGATGGCTTGCCGCAGGGCTGCAATGAAGGCGGGAATGAGTTCTTGGGCGTGTTGAGCGTCAATGCCGTTGAAGTGGTTGGGCCGATCGCACAACAGCCCCACGACACCCAAAATCCGCTGCCCGCACCCCTCGCGGGTGACGGATTTGACTACCAGGGGCACGAGCAACATCGATCGAGTCCCCCTTTTCCGCAAAGTTCGATCGCACTCGGTTTCGCAGTCCCTGCGCAAGTCTGGCACGTTCCAAACTTGATTTGCTGCTGTGGCCTTCAAAAAGTGAGAAGCTTCTAGCGAGTGCATTGAATAAAGAATCGGCTGCAAATGTTGGCCGTCTTTTGCAATTAATAGCTGTACCTGATCGCCGTCGGGCCGCAGCAGCAAAGTGCCGTCAGCATTGAAGAGCGATCGCAAACACCGATCGATTTTCTCAAATTTGTCTGGCCCGAGCATCGAATCTCGATCGATCAATAACTGAGTCAGCCGCCGAATTTGCTCCTGCACCGTGACATCAAAACCTTCTAGCAGCAGCAAACCTTCTACGCGGTAATTATCCAAATGCAATCGATCGGCTAAATTTTCTAGTTGATTCGGCTGCATCAACCAAGCTTCCCGTTCCGCAACAGGCATTAATCTTAAAGAAATATCCGCAAATTCATCTATTTTTGAGTCAATTCGAGTAATTTTTAACTGTTCCGAACCCAGCCAAAACTCAATAAATCTGGGTTCTCGGCGTTTGGGGTTTTTTACACTCGCCGTGACGGGTTCGTCTAGCACCCGCAAACCGTCGATGTCAACTTGATAATATTGCTTAAATACCCAGTGCAAAAGGTGGCTGCGGTACAATTGTTCTGCTGTTTTGCCACCCCAATCCTCGAACAGTTCCAGCAGAGTGATGTCAGTTTCTGCAAACCAACCGTTGGTAGATTGAGTTGCCAAGGACGTTCCCTCCCAACCCGCCAAGCGACAAAATGCCGCGTTAGCATAACGCAGGGCAAAAGTTCCCGGTTCCATTACTGCGATTAAAACGCGGCGGTCGCCGAGAAATTGAAACAGTCGCTTTAAATCTTGTTTCCACGTTTTCAAGCGTTCAATTTCAGCAGATTGGCTGGGTACTTGACCCGCCAAAGCTTCCAGTAGCTGTTCTATACTTGGTTCGCTCGGCAGATTGTTACTGTCTTGCTCTGTTGGGGTGATATCTGTCGCTGGCAGTGATTTTACGGAGTTGCTGTTGTTTTGATGGGCAGACGATTTAGGAGTAGACATGAGTAAAACACCTGAAAGCAGTGGATTTTGCCAAAAAAAGTCAGCGATCGGCGATTATGGCTTTGTAAAGAGCTTAGATCCTGTTTGTAAAGTTTGTGTGTGGGTATGGAAAACTGGGTGTTTTCTCGGACGATGGGCCCCAGGGGCTTTGACTTTTATCCACAAACAACCTCTCAGCCTCGACGTTATAGGTGATATTAACGTGTTTACCGCCTGGGGGGTAACACCCATTATAAGCGGTAGATAGTAGCGGATAGTGTCAGCAACTAATGCTATTTGACTCAGAGGTGAGATATATAGCAGCTTTGGGTTGAATGAGGCACAGCCCTGGTAATTGGTAATTGATAATTGGTAATTGATAATTGGTAATTGGTAATTGGCAAGCAGGTGACAAGTCACTAATCTAGTAAATAAAAATTGGCAAACAATCCAAATAAACTTGCTATTTCGCAATGCAAGAATTAAAATATATAATACAGCTAACAGCATTTATGAAAGGACATAGTTATGGCTTTAACGACTAACAATCTCATCGGGGATTTGACTGGATTTCCTGTATTTGCGGGCGGGGGACCGCGTTTTTTGGGATTCGCTACATCCGATGAGATTGACGTAGAGGATGGAAATTTGTCGTCTTTTCCCTGGGGAGTTTGGGGACTCGACGGCAACGATACCATAGGAGGTTCGTCGGATTCCAACGAACGGCTGTTAGGAAATAACGGCAATGATGTTATCGGCGGTGGCGGCGGAAATGACATAATTTACGGCGGGAAAGATAACGATCGCCTGGATGGAAATGATGGCAACGACGTAGTTAGGGGCGACGCCGGAAATGACATTATCTTTGGAGGTTTCGGAAACGATATCCTGCGGGGAGGGCAAGGAGACGACGATTTAGACGGCAATGAAGGCAACGATTTTTTAGCGGGCGATCGGGGAGTTGACGTGCTCACGGGGCGAGCCGGTGCTGACATATTTGTGCTCAGAAGCAACGAAGGATTTGGAGTCAATGGAGCCGATATCATTACAGATTTTAGGTTTGACGATGGCGATCGCATCGGTTTGACTGACGGTTTAACAGAAATAGACCTTTTCTTTGAAAACGACAATCTAATCGCTTACGAAAACGACGGATTTGTAAATGATATGGTGATTCGCAATCGAAGAGACGGACTGATTTTGGGAGTAGTTTTAAATGTGGATAACTTTGAACTTGTCGGTGCTTTTGAACAGGCAAGTCCATTTGCTTTGGCAATTAATGGTTCTCAATTCCAGTTTTTGGCTTAGTTATTAGTAGGGAATTAGAGGGGCGATATACCTAGTCCCGGGTAGGGACACGGCAGTGCCGTGTCCCTACATATCGCCGAAAATCTATCTCTAAGCAACCGTACTTTGCAGAATTGATATTAAAACAGTTATCCCTTTAGATATTCATTTACATTCCCGCACGCAGAAACCGAGTTTGATGGGGAAAATACTGAGTCGAAGCCTTAGCTGGAGCTATAGTTTTTGTTTGGAAAAATGCCTATAAAGATCGGAAAAAAAGCTTTGAAAGTGTTTCTGGAGGCAGTGTGAGGTTGTTAACCTAGAACCTCTACAACTAAAGTAGGGCATAGTAATGCTGGCAATGGCGGAAATATACGAAATGTACGCAATGTCAGGTATAATGAATTGCGTAAACTCCAGCTTCTCCCTAATCTATGGATATTGCCGAAATTTTAACACTGGCAGATGAGCTAATTTTTGCTAAGACGGGAAAGCATTTAGATTACGTGCAAGAAGCTATTCTGCGGGGAACTTTACAAGACGCAACTTACACGCAAATTGCTCAAGAAGTTTACTCAAGTCCAAGTCATGTTAGAAATGTCGGATCGCAACTTTGGAAAATACTTTCTAAAGAATTAGGAAAAAATATTACTAAAGCAAATTTTAGGACTGTATTAGAAAAGGGTAAAATTTATAATTATCAATCAGCAATTGTTGAAAATATAACAGGCGAGAGTATAACAGTTAATAATAAGCTTAACATTTGTCGTGAAAAAGCCCGATCGCCCAAAACACCTCAAAACCCCGAACCAACAGCAAAACAGCCCCGCATCGACTTAGACGACGCACCCGAAATCTCGACATTTTTCGATCGCACATCCGAACTTTCTACCCTCAGACAATGGATTTTGGAAAACCGCACCCGTCTCATCAGCATCTTAGGATTAAGCGGAAGCGGCAAAAGTGCGATCGCACTCCAACTAATCCAACACATTCAATATGAATTTGACTGTATTATCTGGCGAAGCCTCCGCAACGCCCCACCCCTCCAAACCCTCCAAACCGACATAATTAAATTCCTATCGGAGCAGCAAGAAACTGAATTACCATATTTAATCAACTATTTGCGTTCTTACCACTGTCTGATTGTACTCGATGACGTGCAAACAATCTTCAGCAGCCAACAACTAGCAGGAAACTATCAACCAGGATATGAAAATTACGGCACTTTCTTCAAAGAAATAGTAGAATCATGCCACAACAATTGCATAGTTTTGCTCAGTTGGAAAAACCCATAAAAATTGCAGAATTAGAAAGCCATCCGAAAAATTGTCAAACATGGAAACTCAATAGTTTAGGCGAACCAGCGCGAGAAATATTTATAGAAAAAGGTTTACTTGAATCAGAAAAATGGTCAGACTTGATCGAGCTTTACAAAGGCAATCCATTGTGGTTAAATACAGTAGCCGCTGCAATTAAAGACTTATTTAGTGGCAAAGTTGCAAAATTTTTATCCTATAATAGCCTAGTCTTAGGAGAGTTAGAATATTTATTGCACCAACATTTTCAGCGTTTGTCAGACACCGAAAAACAAGTACTGTCCTGGTTAGCAAATCAAATCGAAGAAGTTGAAATATCCAAAAAGCCAGCCCTTCTCGAATTATCCCGTTCAGAATTCTTAAAAGCCGTCGAATCATTGAGACTGAGGTCATTAATCGAAAAAGTCCAAAAAGGCGATCGCGCCATCTTCACAGTCCAACCAGCGATCGCAGAATACATAAAAACTCACATCTTATAGCAGTTTTAAGAACAGGCAAGATGCTTGTTCCACAACACATGAATAATTTGCTTGTGGGGTGGGCTTCTAGCCCGCCCTGAAAGGATTATTCAAAAATTAGCAAAACATTAATCCAAACATCCGCATTTAGCCCTAAAATAAAAAAGACTGACTAGCCTACATTGCCCTATGTTTGAAGCCCTTGCCGATCGACTCGAATCCACCTGGAAAAAACTGCGCGGACAAAATAAAATCTCCGAGTCCAACATCCAAGACGCGCTCAAAGAAGTCCGCCGCGCCCTCCTGGAAGCCGATGTCAACCTCCAAGTCGTCAAAAACTTCATCGGAGAGGTCGCAGCCAAAGCACAAGGCGCAGAAGTCGTTTCAGGCGTCCGTCCCGACCAACAATTCATCAAAATCGTCCACGACGAACTCGTGCGCGTCATGGGGGAGACCAACGTACCCCTCGCCACAGCCGAATCCGGGCCCACAGTTATCCTGATGGCGGGTTTGCAAGGAACCGGGAAAACCACAGCTACCGCCAAACTAGCGCTGCACCTCCGCAAGCAAAATCGTACCGCACTCCTAGTCGCAACCGACATTTATCGACCTGCGGCGATCGATCAATTGCTCACACTCGGCAAACAAATCGACGTACCAGTATTTGAATTAGGCAAAGACATTGACCCCGTAGAAATTGCCCGCCAAGGCATTGAACACGGCAAACAAATCGGCATTGATACCATCATCGTCGATACAGCAGGCCGCCTGCAAATCGACCAAGACATGATGGCAGAATTGGCCCGCATCAAACAAACAGTACAACCACACGAAACGCTGTTAGTTGTTGATGCCATGACCGGCCAAGAAGCAGCAAATTTAACCCGCACCTTTCACGAACAAATTGGCATTACCGGCGCAATCTTAACCAAATTAGACGGCGACAGCCGCGGCGGTGCAGCCTTATCCGTCCGGCAAATATCCGGCGCGCCGATTAAATTTGTCGGGGTCGGCGAAAAAGTGGAAGCCTTGCAACCATTTTATCCCGATCGCATGGCATCGAGAATACTCGGCATGGGCGATGTCTTGACGCTAGTAGAAAAAGCGCAAGAAGAATTCGACATCGCCGACGCCGAAAAAATGCAAGAGAAAATGCTCACGGCAAAGTTTGACTTTACCGACTTTCTCAAGCAAACCAGACTGTTAAAAAATATGGGTTCCCTCGGCGGCATCATGAAAATGATTCCGGGGATGAACAAACTCTCAGACGAACAAATGCGGCAGGGAGAAGTGCAGCTAAAACGCACCGAAGCCATGATTAATTCGATGACAGTTGAAGAACGCCGGAACCCTGAAATTTTAGCAAGTTCTCCATCCCGCCGCCGCCGCATCGGCAAAGGCGCAGGCTACGCTGAAAACGACGTAACTAAGCTGGTGAGCGACTTCCAGAAAATGCGCACCATGATGCAGCAAATGAGTCAAGGCAACTTCGCCGGAATGCCCGGAATGCCCGGAATGCCCGGAATGGGCGGCCCCGGAATGCAGCCCGGTTCCCGCGGCTATATGGGTGCCCAGCAGAAGAAGAAAAAGAAAAAAGATAAGCCCAAAAAAGGTTTCGGACAGTTGTAAAAAGTGGGGGCGGGTTTCACTAACAATAATTGCCTAAAACCGATAATCTTGTAAACCTGCCCCCACCCAGTCCGAGATGGCTTTATTAGTATTGGTGGAATATGTAAGAACTATCAAACTTGAACTCTTTTCTTGTTGCCAGTTTCTACCTGAAAAAGCCTGCAATTAAATATGGTACAAACAATTACTCAACCAGAAACCATATCTATAGAATTGCCAAATTCGATCGGGCTTCTTGTCAGTAGCGAGCAATTCGAGGCCCTAGCATTGGCAAATCCGGACTTGAGATTAGAGAGAACCGCAGAAGGAGAATTAATAGTGAATCCACCTAGAGGAGGAGAATCAGGCCAGAAAAACCTTAGTATCAGTACGCAACTAGGCAACTGGTGCGAAACACACTAAGATTTAGGAGAAGGCTTTGACTCTTCTACTGGATTCATCCTCCCCAACGGTACTCGCCTTTCTCCCGATGCTTCCTGGGTGAGTCGAACTCGCTGGGAAGCCTTGACACCAAAACAGCGCAAAGGCTTTGTAACCCTGTGTCCAGACTTTGTAGTAGAATTGCGATCGGCATCCGATAGTCTCTCCACCCTTCAAACTAAGATGCGGGAATATATGGACAACGGCACCAGATTGGTCTGGTCGATCGCTCCGCAAAACAGGCAGGTAGAGATTTATCGAGAGCAAGCAGAAGTAGAAATATTAATCAATCCTGCCGAGTTATCTGGGGAAGACGTATTGCCAGAATTTGTGTTGAATTTAAGGTAAGTAATGATTATTTTGGGGTAGGGAAACGGCATTGCCGTGTCCTCCGGTATTGTTTTTTTAACTTTTGAAAAATAGACGCATTTTGGCGATCGATCGGTTTACCGAAAATGCCTTTTCAACGAGGTAAACTAGATGTGAGGCCAGCTTAATAGCCCTACTTTTAGGTCTAGTATTTCCGTTGCCTTGAAGCTGTCTACAGCTTTAGAAAATAAATATCCTTGCCCAAACTCACACCCCAACTCTCGCAGTTTCTGTAGCTGTGTTGGCGTTTCTATACCTTCTGCCACGATATCCATACCTCGGCTGCGAGCCAGCGTCACGATCGTCTGGATAATTTCTAAGCCACTGTTGTCTGCGCCCATGCGGCTGACAAAAGAGCGGTCAATCTTTAAGGTATCAATCGGAAACTCGTGTAAGCGGCTTAAAGAAGAGTAGCCCGTGCCAAAGTCGTCGATACACAACAGAATGCCTAGAGCTTTTAGCTGCTTCAACATCTTTTCTTCCCTGGATACTGTTTCTAAAATGCAACTTTCAGTAATCTCTAGTTTGAGAGAGTAGCTTGGAATTCTAGTCTGCTGCAAAAGCTCCTCAATTCGATTGAGTAGATTTATTTGCTTGAGCTGCACGGCGGAAAGATTGACATTAATCGCCAAGGGAGGTGTTTGGGGAAACTGTTGCTGCCAAATACTAATCTGGTGACAAGCTTCCTGCAAAACCCACCACCCTAGTTCATTGATCAAACCAGTTTCTTCCGCCACAGGGATAAACTCGGCAGGCGGGTAGATCGTGCCAGATGGGTGATACCAGCGCACCAAAGCTTCAAAGCCACTCAGTTGCCCCGTACAAAGCGAGACAATTGGCTGGTAGTGAAGGCAAAATTCTTGTAGCGCGATCGCCCTTCTCAAGTCGTTCTCCAACTGCAAGCGTGTCATCGCAACAGTTTGCATCGCTGGATCGAAAACTTCGTAACGCCCTCTGCCTTGAGCTTTAGCATAATACATTGCGATATCCGCATCTCTGAGCACGTCTTCTGGGCGATCGTAACCCATTGTGCTCAGAATAATGCCAATGCTGACCTGAGTAAATACTTCATAATCATTCAAATTAAACGGCTGCCTTAATTGGTTTTGGATGCGTTCGGCCACCCTGATTGGTTCATCAAGCTCTTTAATATCTTCTAGCAAGAGCACAAATTCATCTCCTCCAAACCGCGCAACTACATCTGTGTGGCGTAAAGAAGCTTGCAGTTGACGAGCAACGCTTTTTAGTAATTCATCCCCAACCAAATGTCCGAGGCTATCATTGACAACTTTAAAGCGATCGAGGTCAATAAATAGCACCGCATATAAATAATCTTTACGTCTGTATGACAAGTCGATCGCCTGTTGCAGGCGATTCATAAACCAAGCACGGTTGGGCAAATCCGTTAGTGCGTCGTGAAAAGCATCATGTCCTAATTTTTTTTCCCTTTGCAACAGCAGAACTTGAGCCTGTTGAAGCTCGTTGCAGGCTTGTGTAAGATCGGCCGTTTGAGAAGCCACCCGTTCCTCTAATTCAAAAGTGAGTTTCTGCAAGGCGGCTTCCGCCTCTTTTCGCGCTTCAATTTCCTCTTTTAGAAGCACATTTTGCTCTTCCAGGGTCTTGGTCAAATTTCGCAGTCTCAGGTGTAGTTGCACGCGGGCTAGGACTTCCTCTTGCTGAAAGGGTTTGGTAATATAATCTACTGCCCCTATTGACAGACCTTTAACCTTATCCACGCGATCGGTAAGACATGTCATAAAAATCACAGGGATATCTTTCGTTGCCACCGATGCTTTTAAGCGGTAGCAGGTTTCAAACCCATCTATACCCGGCATCATCACATCTAACAATATGATATTTGGCGAAACTTCTTGTAGCTTTTCAATAGCACTTTCCCCATCCTTAGCAACTAAAACCTTGAAGCCTGACTCCTTAAAAAAATCGAACAGAAGTTTTAGGTTATTCGGGTGATCGTCAACAATTAAAATTACATTGTCTTTTGGGGTAAGCATTTTATTTTACCAAATGTGTTTTTACAAAAGCTAGTATTTCTTTTTCTTCAAAATTTTTGGCAAATTGCAATAGTTTATTAGCAAAGGGTAGATAGTTGCCGTGTATCTGCTTGAGTCTATTGGCTTCCTGCTCCACAGCTTCAATATCGCCGATTCGAGCCGCATTAAATAGCGCTACAAGCTCTATTGATGGCGGTATCACCAGCTCACAACTTTGAACATTTAATAAATTAGTGAAACCTTCCTGCTGTTCGTTCGCCAAATCAGCAGGTTGCTCGTAAATCCATTCTATTTGCAAGTAAATCTTTAATACTTCTAGCAATTCTTCTACTTGGATAGGCTTTGACAGGAACTCGTTACAACCTGCTTCTTTGCTATTTTGCCGATCGAATTTAAACACGCTAGCACTGGATGCTATCAATATTACATCTTTAAACTCTGATGATTTCCGAAAGCGCCGGGACATTTCAAATCCATCCATTACTGGCATCACTAAGTCTGTAATAATCAGATCTGGTTGAAAATCAGTGGCTTTATCTAAACCGTCTTGTCCATTACAAGCTTCCATGATTTTAAAACCTAGTGGTTCTAAAATATTCTTAATAAAACCTCGATTTTCGCATCGATCATCTACTAGCAAAATTTTATTTTTATTTCCTTTGAAACCCCTTAAATTGGTTGAATTCTTCCTCGAACGTTGAGCAATATATTCGGATGATTCAGTCAACTCTAAATCAAGGGAAAAAGTGCTGCCTTTACCGAGTCTACTTTCGACTTTTATTTCGCCTCCCATCATTTGAACAATTTTCTGTGCAATCGCTAATCCTAACCCGGTGCCTTCAGCCTTCTGCTGACTATTTCCGACTTGTTCAAACGGTAAAAATATTTTTTCTAACTGTTCTGGTGCCATCCCAACCCCAGTATCTTCGATATAAAAACGAATTGTAGTAAGTGGTGATTGGTCAGAGTCTTCCCCGTTACCTATTACACCTACCTTAAAAATAACACCTCCTTTTTCTGTAAATTTAATAGCATTGCCCAAAAGGTTAATCAAAACTTGGCGCAGTCGTTTTTGATCGGCATTGACAGCGTTAGGAAGTTGATTTAATACTTGATAATTAAATGTAATTTCTTTTTGTTCAGCTCGGATGCGGCAGATTTCTACAACCTCGATCAGAAAAGAAGGAAAATTAAAAGTTGAACTGTAAAGTTCCATTTTACTGGCTTCAATTTTATAAATGTCTAAAATATCGTTAATCAGGGTGAGTAAGTGCGAACCACAATGGTGAATAATTTGGATAGCATCTTTTTGTTGAGGAGTGGTACTTTTATCGCGTTCCATAATTTGAGCGTATCCTAGAATCCCGTTCAGGGGGGTGCGGAGTTCATGGCTCATGTTGGCGAGAAACTGGCTTTTGGCGTGGTTAGCAGTATCAGCGGCAACTTTTGCCTCCTTTAGCTCACTTGTCCGTTCTTCTACTCGATTTTCTAACTCTGAGTTAGTCTTTTCTAAAGCAGCAAAAGACTCGCGCAATTGCTGTGCCATTTGGTTAAAAGATTGAGCGAGAATTCCCAGTTCATCTATGCCATTTACCTCTACTTCTTGGTCTAATTGACCGCTAGCGATCGCTCTACTAGCTTTACTCAAACGAAAAATAGGATGGGTAATCCAGCGGGAGGCGAGGATTCCTAACAACGTCGCTAGCACTAACGCTAAAATGCAGAGTAGGACTGTGCTGCGGGTATTGGCATTGATCTGCTCCATAAAGTCGGCTTCTGGAACGACTACAACAATCAGCCAATCAAGACCTCGACCATCTTGGAATGGGGATACTTGCACGAATTCCCGCTGGCCATTTAGGATGAAGTCTAGTTGCTGATTGCTGTCAATTTCGTTGAAGTTACCAAAGCGTTCTATTAAATGCTTCGCTGTACCCTGGATCAAAGGTACGCTGCTTTCAATCGCTTTTAATCTTTGCGTTTTTTTGCTATTTTTTGTGTTAATAAATGGCTTCTCTGCGGTGGAAGAAGCCACTAGCAAGCCAGAGCGTTCTATGATAAAAGTCTTTCCCGATTTACCAATTTTTAAACTTTGGAGAAAGTCGCCAATTTTTGAGAGAAATAAATCGGTACTTACAACTCCTCGAAAAGTGCCATTTTTGTCGTAAACAGGTTGGCTAGCGGAGATTCCTAGGCTAGGTTGAATAAAATATTGATAAATTTTATTCCATTGGGGCTTGCCTGCAACTTTTGCGGCTTTATACCAGCCTCGAATGCGGGGGTCGTAGTCTGGGTGGGTTTCCTTAAACTGAGTCGGGTTGCCCTCTCTATCTACGCTGACGATCGTATCGATAAAATTAGTAGATCGATCGGTTATTTCAATAACAAGAGTGCCATCATCCTTATATCCAGCACCTGCAAATTCTTTTTTTTCTCCTCCAAAACTGATGTAATTAACGGTGGAAAATTGCTTGAGCTGCCAGAAAAAGTAACTTCTCATCGAACCCATATTGTCTGGATTCCACAACCCAAAGCGGCGAATGGCATCGACGCTGATGGCATTGACCAAGTGGGGCGTTTCCAAGTAAGTGTTTAGTTGTTGGTTGATGCGGGCGAGTACCTCTGTTCGTAATTGGCTAGTAACGTTGTTGACGGCAGTTTTGCCGTTGTGTAGCGAGAACCAACCTGTTAGTCCCACAGCGGCAAAGATTTGCAGGACAAATGGTACGACTAAGACGAGGCGCAGCGGGATTTTTTGAGGGCTTTTTGCAAGTTCATGCTCACTTGCGATTAGTGTCATGGCGGAGTCATTTTAGTATGTGGATTGTTTCAATAACAACATTCGCTCACAGTTGCTTATTTAAAATTAGTTCTAGGGAAGTTATTGATTCCCTCTCTTTTTAAAGCCAATTGGTTTCATGATATCTTATTGTTGAATAACTGGAGTGAAATGAGCAGCTAATACTGGTACAGTTGACAAATTTATGAAAAAAAAAACAGCTACCCCATTTAAGACTGAAGTTCCCTAAATCTCAAACGCGGTATATTTTGCTTGGGGTGGCAGTGTGAGCCTACGTGCAGATTGCATTGATATTGATTACACCTCCATTCACTTGTAGGTCTTGACCTCAATCCTAATTGATCTAAGCATACAATTATAGTCAGGGCTTACGCGCGATACGGCCTGAAACCCTGCTCCCGCGTGCTGCGCTTAAAAAGAGGGGAACCGCTTGAAAAAGGGTTACTTGAAAGCCTACTTGGGAAGGGGCTTTGGGGTATCTATGCGTAAGTCCTAAGCTTACGCCACCTTAATTGCGCTTTTAAACGGGATCGGTGGCCCGTCCCACAAGGATTCTAAAACTGAGGAAATGGCAAACTAGATGCACAATAGCTTAATAGTCTATAGTGCATAGTAGCTAAATCAACCCTAAACTCAACAGTGCAATGAGTTGAGGTTGAATCAGATGCAAAACATAAAAAGATTTGACTGCACGGGCGATCGCCGGAAACATAGGGGGCTGAGCGAGATAGCGTTGAAATCCGCTGTTTGCCAGTTTCGTTTTTTCTTCCAGGCATACGTCTAATCTCCCACACCCCATATAAAAACGACAGCCGCACCCCCGGAGGCGAGAGAATCAGTTCAACAGCTTTAAACTCTCTCCAATTTAATCCATCAATTAAGATAGGTTCATCAAGCCTTTCTAAGGTTGTTTCTAAATTGTTGTCATCCCAACCTCTCCTTACTCAATCTCATCTTAATTAGATCTGCGTTTATTGGCGCTCATCTGCCTGCATCTGCGATCGCAATCCTATCTACTTTCCCAAAGTTCCCTTGTACTCGTCCGGTACAAATTCCGTAACTACTTGACCGCCGCCACCGTCGCCTTTGACAATCACAGTTTGATTTTTCAACTCTCCGGCAGCCCTCGGCCCAGTCAAATTAAACACCGGATTTAGTTGCTTGTAAACCACATTTCCTTCGGCGTCGAAAGTCTGGTTAGTTAAATACCACGTTACTCGATCGGTATTTAATTGAGCTTGACGTTTTTCCCCGATTCCTATCACATTTCCCGTCAAATAAAAGATTTTTTTCTCTAAATCTCCCCGCCCCGTATCCCCAGTCATCGTCACCTTTTCCACGCGGTGAAATACCTTCACAGGCCCGGGCGATATCACAGATTGCGCCGGAAAATTCCAACTCATCAAACTGCTTTCTATTTGCAGCGGCGGGTCTGATGGCATCAACTGAGCATTTTTCGTCAGCGTCGCAATCTTGGTTTTTAAGTCTACATCTACTTGGTCGGCAAAACCGCTGTCTGTGACTTTTTTATCTTTGTATTTGTCAATTTGAGTCGGTTTGTCGCTGTTTACCTTTTGTTGCTCTACAAACCACACTAAGTGCTCAGTTCGCAATTGCAAAGCCGGATCTTTAACATTCGCCACCACAGATCCGAATAACTCCATCCTCTTAGCCCTACTGAAAACCCGCGCTTCCTTCGCTGAAGCCGTCACCTGTTTGTTCTCTCCCGTCAAATTGTTGCGAACAACTAAGACATCTTCCTTCGGCCGCCACTCCAACTCATTTCCCCGCAATACCACTCCATTTTTAAGGTCAGTAGCGACTATGTTACCTTTGAGAAAAACTTGATTTCCTTCCTGAAATACCTGCCCCGTTTCTCCCTGAATGTCGTAAATTTCTTTGCCGTCCTGAAACAATTTGCCCACAGGCTTCTGAATGTTAACTATCTTTTTGTCTTTGCTGTAAACGGCATTTTGCGAGTTTACTTTCCAGAACGTCTCGCCCTTTTCGTTTGCTTGCTCTAGAGTTACTTTGTTCAAAGTTAAAGTGCTGTTTGACTGTTGAGCAGTTTTGAGATCCTCAGCTAATTTGTTCTTTTGAGTTTCTTGCGGAGCCCCACAAGCACCAACCCCCAAAATCAGTGCTGCTAAAAATAGCAGCATCAATTTTGGGGATTTGAGATTGGGGATTTGGGATTTGAGATTAATCATTGGCAAATGGGAATGGGTAATAGGTAATTGGGAATTGGTAATAGGTAATTGGGAATTAATATTTGGGTATTGAAAAACTATTAATCAAAAATTAAAAATGTGTCATGTTTTCTCTAAATTTTTAACTTTTAATTTTCAATGATTTAACCCATTAACCATCACCTATCACCCGTTACTCATTACCCATTACCCATTACGAAATCCCTATCTGTCGTCGTGTTCGTCCATCAAGCTCAGACCCGACAAAGGGCGGTAAGCATAATTAGGGCGCGATGTTTTTTGGATGTCGTCCTTAATCATTTCCAAATCGATATAGCGATCGGCTACATTAATCAAACTGTCGCTCGTCATCGATCGCAAACTCACCACCTCAACCCGCACGCCGCGATAGCTCACAGCGTCTACAGCATAAGCCAAATCGCCGTCACCGCTGACCAGAACCGCCGTATCGTAAGACCCCACTAAAGCCATCATATCCACAGCAATTTCTACATCTAAATTCGCCTTCTTAGAACCGTCCGGCAACTGTACCAAATCCTTAGAAATCACCCGGTAGCCGTTGCGGCGCATCCACAGCAAAAATCCTTGCTGTTTTTCGTTAGTGCGATCGACACCCGTGTAGAAAAAAGAGCGCAGCAGCCGCGAACCCGCAGTTAAACGGCACAGCAGCTTAGTGTAATCAATCTCAATTCCTAACTGCAAAGCCGCGTAAAAAAGGTTAGAGCCGTCAATAAAAATTGCTACTCGACCCCGATTTTCTAGCACCTGTTCCGGCGTAAAAAGGTCATTGCTTTCTATTCTATTCAACATGATTCTTATGCCTCAATTTTTATGAAAGATTGGTAAGGAAATAACTGCTAATTCGTAGTCTGTCATCGCACCTCAAGCGCTGGCTGCCAACTATGAAGGTACTGTTTCAAGCAGTTCGAGCCGCTTAAAAACAGGTTGAGGTTCCCCCAGAGTTTGGTTTGCCGGCAAAGCGCCCCAGGCAGCATGATCTGCAAAATTCGCTAAACTGTTAACTGTAACCCGATCGTTAAAGTCAATTGAAAAACCTAGCTGTTGATAGATAGCGTTGCTGATATTGGGAATAATCGGCGATAAAAGGTAAGATGCTAGTCTAACAGATTCCAGAACAGAATATAGCACTTGTTCGACACTTTCTATCTGTCCCTGCTTGTACAAACTCCAAGGTGCTTGCACGTCAATAAACTTGTTCCCGGCTCGCACTAATGCAAGCACGGCTTCGCAAGCCTTGCTAAAAGCCAACTCTTCGTAAAAACCCGCTACTCGATCGCCCAAATCCAGGCTCATACCCTTGAGAAGGTTGTCCCCGTCCAAGTTTTCTCCCGACACATTTGGCACGCAGCCACCGCAATATTTGCGAGCCATGTTTAACGTGCGGTTAAGCAAATTTCCCAAATCATTTGCTAGCTCAGCATTCAATATATTGATAAACCGAGTTTCGTTAAAATCGCCGTCCTCTCCGAACTCAATTTCTTTGAGGAAATAGTAACGCACTGCATCAGCGCCGTATTTCTTGACCAATTCGACGGGATCTAAAGTATTACCCTCCGTTTTCCCCATTTTTTTGCCATCTTTGGTCAAAAACCCGTGAGCGAAGACCCCGCCCGGCACCGACATACCCGCTGACAGCAGCATTGCCGGCCAGTAAACTGCGTGGAAGCGGAGAATATCTTTGCCGATCAAGTGCAGGTCAACCGGCCACCATTTAGATAAAGCATTCTCCAACGTCGGGTCGCTGTCCGGATCTACCAAGGCGGTGACGTATCCCAGCAAAGCGTCAAACCAAACGTATATGGTGTGACTGGGGTCAACCGGTATTGGCAGACCCCATGCCAGATTCACTCTAGAAATCGAAAAGTCTTGCAGTCCAGAGTTGACGAAGCTCAGCACTTCGTTGCGGCGACTTTCCGGCGCGATGAAGTCGGGACGTTCTGCGTACAAGGCCAGCAGTTGGTCTTGATACCGCGACAGGCGAAAAAAGTAATTTTCCTCGTCGCGCCACTCAACTTCCTTGCTGGTGTGGACAGAGCACCGATTTCCTGGCAACAAATCCCGTTCATCTTTGAATTCTTCGCAGGAAACGCAGTACCAGCCTTGTTGCTGGTTCAAGTAGATGTCACCGGAGTTCCAGACGCGCTGGAAAAATTCTTTGACAATGTACTCGTGGCGCCGCGAAGTTGTGCGGATGAAGCGATCGTACTGGATGTCGAGTTGCTCCCAAAGCGCCTCAAACCCAGGAACCACTAAGTCGCAATGAGCTTGGGGCGATCGTCCCAAACTCTCGGCTGTCCGCTGAATTTTCTGCCCGTGTTCGTCAGTCCCCGTCACCAGCAAAACTGATTTGCCCCGCAGCCTCTCAAATCGGGCTAGGGCATCGGCTGCCATAGTCGTGTAAGCGCTGCCAACGTGAGGTAAATCGTTTACATAATACAGAGGTGTTGTGATCGCAAAGGTATTCTTAGTTTTATCGGTCGATTTCATTGAATGCTAAAAGAAAATTCCCTAAATCTCGTTTCGATCTTAACTCAGCGGTTAAATTTTTTATGAAGTGGCAATGAAGCCAAATTTACTGCAAGTTATTTGCAATTGTTTAACCCGGGCTATTCCCAAAAGAAATATCGCTTTCATATCAACACTAATCTTTTTTAGTTCTTTTTGACAAACTCTCTAAAATGTCTTAATATTTTGACATTTTGCTGGATTCGGGTTCCGCGCGATCGCCGCTCCCGCGTCCTCAATTCATTTTTCGCCACCATCCATAGAGTCGGCGATCGCGCACCCGGTTTGCACCAAAACTCCTCACTTGAGCCGCTAAACCCGCCGTTCGACTGGACGCAGAAACCGGGTTGTTTACAAAACTCTCTCGTCAAGCGCAAAGCTTTAGTTTCTTGTGTCAAAAAGAGTATAAAAGCCTAGGTTTTTTCTCACAAAAGCCGGTTTATAAAGGTTGCGAGTGCGTCCACAGATAATAAAACCCCAAGCCAGTTAAGCTTGAGGCTATCAAATTAGGGTGCATCTAACAAGGGATTATCCGATCGCCCTCGATCGCCATCAGGAAAACTAACTCGATTTCCGCCAATAGCTTCTGACAAATAATCCGCCGCAGCTTCCACCACCGCGATCGCATTTTCGTAAACCATCCGCGTCGGCCCCAAAACCCCAACGCTACCCACCGGCACCGATCCCCGGCGGTAAGTCGAAGAAATCAGAGTACAGCCACGAATTGGTTCTAAAGAATTTTCCGAACCAATACGCACTGTTACCCGCTTCCCGGGGGTGTCCAACTCAGGCGATTCAAAAATCAAAGGCCAAAGCAGTTCTTGCTCTTGTTCGAGCAGTTGCACCAGGGTTTGAACTTGTTGCAACTGCGAAAACTCAGGCAAGCGCAGCGCTTCTGCCAAACCGCCGATCAGAATCCGCGTGTAGGTTGGATTGCTTTGGCGGCTGCTCAAAGCAGTCAGCATCGTTCCCATCCACTCAGCGTACAGTTCAAAGTCCCGGTCTAACTCGCTCCAGTCTACAGTCGAGAGTTCCGAGAGCGATCGTCCCCGCAACTTGGTGTTCAAAAAATTCGACAAAATCTGCAATTGGCGATCGACGATTTCGACATCAGGCTTGTTACCTTCTGCGTCCCTCGGCAACTGCACCAAAACCGACTGAGTTTCGTAGGCATCCGTCACCACGATCAGCATCACCTTTCCCGGCTCTAGCTGCACCAGTTGCAAGTGGCGCAAGCAAGCCATATTGGTTTGCGGTATGGTGATCATCGCTATGTAACCGCTGATAGTTGCCAGGATTTGAGCAGCGCCGCGGAGTGCCGCGTCCATGCGACCGTCCGACCAATTGAGCTGGTCGAGTACCTGTTCTACCTTGCGGGCCAGCGTATCAGAGGGCTGAATCAACTGGTCTACGTAAATTCGGTAGCCGGAGTCAGAGGGGACTCGTCCTGCCGAAGTGTGGGGCTGATAGAGCAATCCAGCTTTTTCAAGAGTCCCCATTGCATTGCGAATTGTAGCTGGGCTGACGCTGAGGTTGAATTCGTCAGCCAAAGCTTTTGAGCCAACGGGTTCCGCTGTTGCTATGTAGTGGCGAACCGTTGCCCAAAGGATGTGTTGTTGCCGATCGGTGAGGTTAACGCGCACAGATATTTAAGCAGAATTAGTATTGAGACAATTTGCCACTATAGAGTCAGAAGCTCTGTCCTTAAGGGCGATCGGGCAGAGTTATTTATTTAAGATAACAGATTTAGGCTTCGGTGAGTTCAGCAACGGATTGTGTACGGGATTTTACGGATTGTTTACGTGATTTTACGGATCGATGTTGAGGGAATGAACAGGGAAAAATGTTTTAACTTTTAACTTTTAACTTTCTATTTGGGAAGATTCGCTTTCCCGAACCGGATCTCTGCCCAATGCCCCATTCCTCGGTTTCGCTTTACGCAATGCCCTTTAAGTGTGTTCTTTCAGGATATTTTGCAGGTAACTAGCCACTGCATCCGGCTGTTCCACCATTGCCAAATGGCCGCAATCGGGTAGCTGAAGGACATTCTCGCCGCAACCTTGGAACATCCAGTGAAAGCTAGCCAAATGCAGCACGTATTTGGGTTCCATAATTTTGTCTTTAGTGCCGGCAATAAAATAAACAGGCTGCTTTAGTTGGGACACAATTTGTGGCAAGAGGTGAATTTCCGGTTCTGTGGTCGAGTCCAATAAAGCCCCCAAAGCTGCCTCTGGATGAGCTCTCACGAAATCTCTCAAGCGCTGCCGTCCCCAGGAGCGACCGATCGAGCGGGCTACAGAATCCCGGCCAAAAACGAAATCTGCTAACGGCAAGTGAGACAGCCAGCCGGGACGCATTTTCACTAGCTGCTTGCCGACCGCTCGAAACCGCTCGAATTCTTCCTTAAGATAGATGCCGCCGCCTGCATTCATGCAGACGACACCTTTAACGCGATCGGACAATTTGCTGGCTCCCCAAAGAGCGATCGTACCGCCGAGAGAGTGTCCCACCAGCCAAGCACAAGAAATATCCAGTTTTTCGAGTAAAATTTCCAAATCGCGAGCGTAAGCTGCGGGAGTGTAGCAGGAATTTAGCGTTTCCGAAGGCCCGGTATAGCCGCCTCCGTCGGATTGAGAATCGCCAAACCCCCGCAAATCGTAGGTCAGGCACTGATAGTTTGGTGCCAAGCGATCGGTCAAAGGTTGCCAGTAGCGACGGCTTAACAGCCAGCCGTGGACAAATACCAGAACGGGAGAAGTTGCAGTCGGAGTCGTCAAATCGTAAGCGTGCCGAACCCCTAGGATGTCGATTTTTGCCATAACTTTATTTTATCCGCTATCTAATACCTATGTAAACCTATGTAAATAAGTCAAAAAGACTCAAATCTATCGATTTACCGCTTACTTCCTGCTTCAACCCGGTCTTAAGCTGACGCTCAAGATGTTTGTCCACTTCACAGGCAATCTTGGCATAGCTTGCTATTTTATCCGAACACCCTGTAATAAATATCCCTTCAAACCAGCGTTGTATGTTTTTTGCAGCATTCAAATCTATGTCAGGTATATTATCGGGAACATACATAAACGCAATTTTTTAAGGGCATTTTGTGGCGATTATATCCACAATTTTAGCAAATTTGAAAACAGGGAAACCCTCGGTCTATCAGTGTTAATCGAGATCAAAACTTTGCTGTTTTTTATTCTGGTTAAATTTTGAATTGGTAAATCCAACAGTCGGATATTGTACCGCTAAATTGTAATTATTTATTTAAAGAGGTTTTAATAGATCATTTTTATATTTTTACTTTGTAGCGGTTTGTGGCTACGTAATACGTAAGTTTATGAGCGCATTTTTGCGGAAAATTATGACTTTTGCGTGTAGTTTAGCCAGCTTATTTACTGAATTTTTACGACGGTTATAACATCGGATTTTACGACTCACCGCCGCTGTTTGCGCTTCAAATTTTTGCTCATCTTTCGGTAAGCTTTGGGGTTACCAAATACTTGACTGTTAGAGCAAACACCGAGTTCTTTAATACCGATATAAACGCCCATAGACAGTCGTTATACCTAGACTATAGGCGATTATATCTCATATCTTACCGCTATCAACCATCGGTCAGCGGTGCGACTAATTACGCAATTGTGTGCGGTTGTAATGGGTAACGTTTCGCACAGTCTAACCCAACCTACTTTATGGAGCTTGATACGCTTACCATCGTTGCTAATTCTTGGTTTTGATTTTGTACCTTGCTCTATAAAACAAACGCATTAATCAGTTAATGCTTGCTGTGATGATAGTTTTTAACTTTTGTAATACGACGGATAAATACTTTGAATTTTAGCTACAAAACGTTTTGGTAATTTGATCTGTTTAGGGATTTTTACGGTTTGATCTGTTGCTCTCAACGCCAATACTTCCAGCATTATTCTGTTCGCGCAATTGTAAGCGTGTCTTGCTACTCAACTATGTTGACGGAATAGAGCCACGAGTTGATTATTAGGTTTTAATTCGGTATTAAACGAAAGTTGCACTTTTTAAACTCCCGTATTGATCTCGCACGTCTTTTCTATTATGGCGGTTCTTTGGTAGATGAGGTACGGAATCAAACTTAAAAAGCTTGACAACACGATTGTTTAGGCGTATCCCATTTTTATGAGAACCGCTATCTATACTCGTTTGTACGAACAATCTTGCCGAGCTTTTAACCCTATGTCACTGGAAAACTTCTGCAAACTAATGTCTACTTATGTAAATCTAGTTATTTAGAACTCGGCAGCTTGCCCTAAAATCGCTCGCCCAGCAATCTTTGTCGTACCCCCTCAGCGATTTTCTGCCCCAGATACTCGGGAATTAAACTTTCATTTGGCCCCAACAAGTAGAGAATCAGGCGAGTTCGCCCCCGCCAAACCAGCAAATTAGCATTTACCACCAACAAATCCTCTTGCCAGATGGCATACATAACTTTGTAAAAAAGTCCCGGTTGATTATCTGCTTCAATGAGCAAAGCTGGCAAGTGGAAAACCGGATCGACGTAGAATTCAGTTGCCACATCTTCCAAACCCGCGTCTAAATTAAATTCAACCGCCAACATCTCTTCAACCTCAAAATGCCCCGCCAATGCCTCTCGAACGGCTCTACAGACGTTTTCTGCTGTTTTATCTGCCAGTACCTTGCCACCGCGAGATACGACCAATTTGATAAATACCAGCATGGGCGGGTAAATTTGACCGTACAGACTCAGACTGTGAATAGTCAGCCCGTAGGCGGCGAGCACTCCAAAAATATCGCTCAGTAGAAAAGACTGGTTCCGGTAAGCAAAATGCAGGGCACTTTTGTTACCTTCGGCTCGGATTTCGATGACTGCTTGCCGAGTTTTGTAAAGCTGGTAAGCTAATTTGAGGTTTTGCAACTGGATTTCGCTGCTGACAAATTGCTCATAAAACTGCGGAAACGCTCGGTTAAAGCGCTTGAGAAGTTCTAGTGTAGATGGTTTTAAACCCGAAGCCATAATTGAGGAGAAGGTGCGGGAAATATAATAGGTATTGACTCTTCCATGCCTTATGGCAATGGGATTTTCGATTCGACGATTCGACTTAAATTGTGCCCGTCTCCTCACTAAAAGCAAAAGTCAAATCTGTCTGAGAACTTATCACGAGAATGTCACCGTTGCGCCATTCCAGTGGTATTTCCCACCAAGGGTATAAGTTCCGGCGCGATCGGCGGCACTCAAAAGAAGCATTTCCCAAAATGCCTCTGTCCTGGTTCGGCAACAAATTTTACCTTAAAAGCGGGTTGTCCGGGCACTGGCTAGCAGAACTGTTCTACCAAAATTGACAGAATCAAAAAAGCGCAGACTCAATGTTGGACGACAAATCCCTGTTTTCGGCGTAAGATGAGTGTACCGTAAACTGTTCCTCAAGAGGCTACCGGCAATTGATCCTACGCCGATCGGAGTGGGTTTATCTGTCTGGTTCTCTTTCTCGTCGTCCAACTTCTACTACCTTAACCGCGCCTGCATGGGTTTTTGGAAAAACTTATTTAGTAGTTCTGAGTCTGCCTCTGTACCCCAAACAGCGGATTTTGAGGAAGATGTGGCTGTTGGGTTAGGCGATCCGCTTTCCCCAACGTTTCGCAAACCCGCCAGCGGCAACGCTCGCATCTTTTTCAGTTGCGATCGGGACATTGACCTCTACGAACTCGAAGAACTTTGTAATGCAGTGGGTTGGTCCCGCCGTCCCCTGCGTAAAGTCAAAAAAGCTATTCAGCACAGCTTCCTAGTCGTCTCTATGTGGGAGATGCGGGGCAGCCAGCGACGGCTGGTGGGTTTCGCCAGAGCGACTTCAGACCATGCTTTTAATGCCACGCTTTGGGATGTGGTAGTTCATCCTGACTACCAGGGCAAAGGCATGGGCAAGGCGCTGATGAAATACATCATTAAAAAACTCCGCAGTGAAGATATCAGCAACATTACCTTATTTGCTGACCCTCAGGTGGTGGATTTTTACCGCAATTTGGGCTTTATGTCCGATCCAGAGGGGATTAAAGGTATGTTTTGGTATCCAGATTAGCCCAGAGGTGCAGGTCGGCGTTGATTTGTGGAGGAAATACCATACAATATTAACGCTGCCAACACCGACTGCACCTGTGCGTTGCGGTCAGTTACGCTTGGATTTATCCCGGCAGCAGGGCAGTTATGAAGCTGTGCAACTATTGTCAGTCAATTTGAGATTTGAGACTTCGGCGTGAGACTTCGGCGAGACGTTCGGCGATGGCGACTCGACGGCGAGCGCTCAGTCGAACTATTTGAGATTTGAGATTTATTCCACAGATGAATCTGGGAGCTTGAACAACCGTCTAAAATTGTGGGCGGCTCACGACAGAAGTACGTGGCACGGTATCCGTTTTTGGGTGGGGTCAAACCGCACAACCTGAAAAAAACTTCGCCTTAGCTGCATCGAGAGCTAAATATTTTAAAAAACTTGACAAGCTAGCGATTTTGTGCGTTAATTGTTAGAGGTTAGCTAACTATAACACCGGGATGTAGCGCAGCTTGGTAGCGCGCCTGCTTTGGGAGCAGGATGTCGCAGGTTCAAATCCTGTCATCCCGATCAAATAATGTTAAATAATAGATTGAAGCAAAAACTGCCTCTGATGTTTACATTTGGTCAAAATGAAAACGCAGGCAGTTTTTGCCGATCGTGTGAAAGCGCGAGTCTTTGCGTTAATGTGTTTCAGGATCGCTCCTGATGGAAAAAACATGAAATCATTAGTTCGTTTGGGCGCAATATTGGGAATTGTCGGCAGCGCTCTGCTGGGCCCCTCCCCAATTGGCAAGATGTCTGCACTGGCACTGCCGGAACCGCAAATTTTGGAAAAATTGCGATCGGTGCCGGTATTTACGATTACAGACGCTCAGGGTGCGCCCCTGATCGCTTCTGTTCCCAAGCAGGGTCAGGGTCAAACTGGTAATGCTTCCGTGGCGGGAATTTTCATCAGCCAGAAAGATGCTCAAGCTTTTGTCGATCAACTGAAAACCAAAAATCCTCAGTTGGCGGCGTCGGTGCGCGTGATGCCGGTGTCGCTGGGGGAAATTTATCAGCTCACTCAAGCAAATAAAGGCAAGCCGGAAGAGGTGCAATTTGCTTTTGTTCCGGCTCCGGTGCAGGTGCAGTCGGCTAAAACTGTACTTCAGCAGACTGGTCAACAAGTTAACGAGTTCAACGGTGTACCTCTGTTTTTGGCCAGAGGCGGCGCGGAAAATGGTTATTTGACGATTCAGCGGGGTCAACAAGAGGTGATTCCCTTGTTTTTTAACAAGGAGGATTTGCAGGGCATGGTCGATCGTTTTAAGCAGCAGCAGCCGAACGTGACTGCCGCAATTAAGATTGAGGTGGTGAACTTGGAGAGCGTTTTGGAAGCTTTGCGCACTGAGAACGACCCGTTTTTGACCCAAATGATTTTGATTCCCTCGCGGGAGTCGCTGGAATTTGTGCGATCGCTCCAACCTGCCGGTGCGGGCCAAAATCCACAGCTTGCTCCGAATCAAACTCGACCGGCTCCTGCCTCTCCGGCTCCAGCTCGGCCGGCCCCTGCCTCTCCGGCTCCAGCTCGACCGACTCGCTAATAGTTAGCCAGCAGTCATCAGTCATCAGTCATCAGTCTTTAGTTAGTAGGTTGGGTTTCTCGATTCAACCTACTATTTATCAATTCTACTTATTAATTAGAATTACCAATTGCCAATTAGTAATTAGCAATTACCTGTTACTAAAAAGTCCTATGTTTGTTTCTGGTTTAGAGCTTTGGCAGTGGGTGAATCAAGCTAAGGCGGAGGCCATCGCCTCTGACGTTCCCCTAGCAGAAATCGACTGGCTGCTGCAAGAGCTGGCTGGTTTGGATAGGTTGGCTCTGCGTTTGGAGTCGTTTAAAGATTTGCCAAAAATTGAATTAAAGTTGTCTTTATCTGAACTTGCTCAATTGTGGCAGCGGCGCTTGCAGGAACGGGTGCCGGTGCAGTATTTAACGGGAGTTGCACATTGGCGACATTTTTCGCTCAAAGTAACGCCGGCGGTGCTAATTCCGCGTCCTGAAACGGAATTGCTGATCGATTTGGCTGTAGAAGCTGTTAAAAGCTATTCAGTTAATCCAAAATCGCATTGGGTGGATTTGGGGACGGGCAGCGGGGCGATCGCGATCGGCTTAGCTTGTGCGTTGACAAATGCTAGGATTTATGCGGTAGATTGCAGTTCGGAAGCTTTGGCAGTTGCTCGACTGAATGCTGAAAATTTGGGTTTTGGATCGCGAGTTAATTTTTATCAAGGTTTGTGGTGGGAACCGTTAGCATTTCTCAAAGGTCAAGTCAGCGGCATGGTGTCTAACCCCCCTTACATCCCCAGCAGCACGGTGCTGACTCTGCAACCGGAAGTTGTCCAACACGAACCTCATCTGGCCTTAGACGGCGGTTTTGATGGGTTAGAGTGCATCCGGCATTTGGTAGAAACGGCTCCCGATTATTTAGAATCGGGGGGAGTTTGGCTGGTTGAGATGATGGCTGGACAAGCTGAGGCGGTAGCTGATATGCTGCAAAGTCACGGGAGTTACCGTGAAGTTCAGATATTTTCTGATTTAGCAGGAATCGATCGGTTTGCTTTAGCCTATCGGCAGTAGGGAGCAAGGCTAGCAAAGAGATAATTTCTCGACTGTGCATACTTGCTTAATTTTGAGAGATTATAGTTGCGGTAAAAACTGCGATCGCACTCAGCACCCAAGAGGTATCACTGTGAAGCTGGAATACCAGTTTACGTTCAAAGAATATTTAGAAGCTAGTAGAATGTCCCCGAAATTCGATCCTTTCGAGACAGTCGAATTGTGGAGTCTTGCTGTCGTTCTTGCAGGGTGGGGAATTGTCAATATTATGGCTGGCCAGCATCCCGTCTGGGGTTATTTCATTCTAGGTTTTGGCATCTGCTACATTCCTATTGTGAAGTTCCTAGAGTGGCGCAATATCAGCTCTTTCGATCGGTTTTTCTTTTGGTGTATGCTTTTTTTCCCGACGATTAAATTTGTTGGCATCCAATCGGAAATTTCAGTGGGGCCTTTTTTGTTAATATGGGCAATTTTACAACTTCTTCATTGGATATCTCAATTTTTGAGACTCCTTTTACTCTCTCCGTGGAGACAGAGAACTAATATTTGGCAGGAACTGATTATTTTAAAAATAACTGAATCTGGACTGGAGTTAGAAACTGAAAAGGTTAGCATCAAACTCAAGTGGCTATTTTACTCGCACTTGTTAGAGACAAAAAGTTTGTTCGTTCTCTATCTTGAGGAGTCTTCCAATATACCGCATTTTTTTCCAAAAAAACCATTTAATCGAGAGCAGCTTCAAGGTTTTAGAGAATTGCTATACAGCAATATTCGGTCAGTTCCTCACGTTGTTGATATGAAAGCCAGGAAGTTTGAGTTTCAACTGAATTTTAAAGATTTCATAGAAGCTATTGATGGGGATACAAAACACACCTCAAAATCTAGCAATATAAAATTTGTAAAGTCGGAATTACTAATAGGGGTATGTTTTTGTTTAATGGGAATAATTTTGAAAGAAATTAACTTATTAGTGCTGGGCGTTTTTTGGATACCCATGCTAGTTTTATTATGTATTTTATTCTCTAAATTTTTTCTGAAGCCCGGTGGCATAAAGATAAAGATGCCGATGAGCGTCATGCAGATGAACTGGGGGGAACCTACGACGGTGGAAGTGATAGGAGATCGGCTGGCACTTAAAACTCCGAGTTGGGAAGGAAACTTTAAATGGGAAGCTTTTAAAGTATTTATTGAAACCCGAAATTTATTATTAATTTATCCTGTACCGTCCCTCTATCCTGTGTCAAAAATATCGCACTTTATAGTTCCCAAGCGTGCATTTAGCGGTGAAGAGGAATTGTCGGATTTCAAAAAATTGCTGCACAACAATATCGGGAAAAGCCACTATAATTATTTCAAGAAAATGCAGGCGCAATTCCTCAATCTAAAATCTAAAATCTAAAATCTAAAATCGAATAATGGCGCAAGTTTCGATCGACTCCTTGATTCAAGGGGCAATTTCAGGAGATTATATTGTAAGCTTTCCCACAGATACTGTACCCGCTTTGGCTGCACGTCCCGATCGCTCGGAGCTGATTTTTGCAGCTAAACGTCGCAGTCAAGACAAACCGCTGATTTTGATGGCAGCATCGGCCCAGGCTTTGTGGCCTTACGTGCAGGGAAGTCCCGCAGAGTTAAACTTGTGGCAGCAAGTGGCCGAATCCTATTGGCCGGGGGCGTTAACTTTGGTGCTGCCGGCTTCGCCAAAAGTCCCGGCGGCGATGAATCCCATCGACCCGAGTACAATCGGAATACGAGTGCCTAACCTTCCCCTTGCCCTAAAGATTCTAGAGCAGACAGGCCCTTTGGCTACTACCAGTGCTAATTTATCCGGTCAGCCGCCTCTGGAATCGGTGGCAGAAATTGAGGCTCACTTTCCGGAAGTCTTGACATTAGTTGCTTCTGAATTAGCAACAGCGACAACAGCTTCGAGTTTGCCTTCCACTGTGGCTAAATGGACGGGCAGCGAGTGGGAAATATTGCGACAAGGCACGATCGAGTTAGAATGCTAAAAGCTAAACTCCAAGGCAAAGCAATATGGCGCCGATCGGCTGGAGCGACTTGATATATTTAGGTATGGGACTGGGGTTGGGTTTGGGAAGCAGTTGGATTTGGCGCCTGCGGCAAAAAAGCTCGCAACCGCCCGAACCTGCGCCCAAAGTGCAGCCACCTCCTCAAGAAATTCACTTAGAGAAGTTTGATGCCCTTTCCGAGCAACTTAAGCAAACTCAATTGGCTTATCAGATGGCATCGGAGATGAGCCAATTTAAGGCGGGTTTTTTGGCTCGAACTTCTCACGAGTTGCGATCGCCCCTTAGCAGTATGATTGGTACGCTGCAATTAATTCTGTCGGATCTGTGCGACGATCCTGCTGAGGAACGAGAGTTTGTCGAGCAAGCTCACCTCGCCGCACTTAAGCTGGTGAAATTGATAGATGAAATTATCTTTGTTGCTAAAACTGAACACGGCACTGAAACGATGGATATTGAGCCGATTCAGTTAGCTGCGATTTTTGATCAAGTAGATGATTTAACTTACTTGCAAGCTGCAAATCGCAGCATTCGTTTGGAGATATTACCGCCAGATCCCGGAATTTATGTATTGGCAGATTTGCCGAGGTTTAGACAAGTTTTAGTCAATTTGGTAGATACGGCTGTTGCTCAGATGGAGGAGGGGAGTATTTCTGTTTCGGCGCATTCTTCGCCGGAATCTGGATACGTTCACATTTGGGTTGACGATCAGCGTTCAGTGAGTGCTTGGAGCGAGTCTTGGGATTTGCTTAAACACGATTTGGAGTGTGATGCTACTAAGAGCAGCGATAATTCTAAGGTGTCTTCTGGAATGAGGTTATTGATGAATCAGACTCTTTTAAGTTTGATGAACGGAAAATTGGAGGTTCTGGCTGTGCCTTCTGAGTCCGAAGAGTCCAATTTTAACCGGACTCAGTGTTCTATTCCTTTGGCAAATTCGTGAAGAAGGAAGAAGGGAATGGATTGTTTAACGGATTAAGGGATGCAGGGAAGAAGTCAAGCGTCAAGATGAAAGAGTGAAGAAGGAAGGAAAAGGGAAATTATCGATCGGGAGTAAGGTGCGCAATGCGCACCTACATTTAAGAGATTTTGACGCAATTTGGGTGCAAGTTTTCTGCTTATTTAACAATTAGCCCTTAGCAATTCGCCGTTGCTAATTTCTAATTCGAGATTCTCTTCTAGAAGCTGATTTTCAAGTACCATGGTGGTGCTAGCGTTTTTCTGAAAACCGATGCGCTCGTAGAAGCTTTGTTTGTAAGTTGTCATCAGGTAAACTCGCTCTACTCGGCACATTCGAGGGTGACTCAAGACGGTTTGGACTAATTTGCGGCCGAGTCCTGCACCTTGGTAATCCGGGTGAATGGCAACATCCCAGATGGTGGCTCGATAGATGCCGTCTGAGGTGGCCCTGGCAAAGCCGATCGCCCGTGAGCCGTCCCACACTGTAACAATTGGTTCGCTGTTGGCGATCGCAATTTCCCAATCTTCTATCTTGCGTTCCCTCGCCCAAAAGGCGGCGGCTTTAAATAGTTCTTGGATCTGTGCGATGTCTGCGCGATCGCGACCTATACAAAATTGAATGTGACTGGAATCCCTAGTCGTTGATGTCATGCTCAATCTGCCTTCAAGTTGTATCTAAACTGTGTTAGTTTTACTGTTTTACAGGAGTGAAAGTTGATTTTGCTTGGGAACGATCAATGGTTGAATTCCCCATTTACAAAACTATTTTTATTGATACATATTTTCTAAGTAATTTCGGTGATGATTAATACTTTTTGGGGTAAATTTTGTAAAAAAGTCTTTGAGTCAAAATTCCCAACTTATAACTCATACCATTTGAGATTTTAGATGGGAATGACTGATTTTTTAGGGGTCTGGAGTTTGTCTGCAGAGAAACCGAGTTTTTTCATAGCAATACTTCGTTACAGCCCACTGAAACGGTAAAAACCCGGGGTTTCGAGGCGTCGTCCATCGGTAAGCGTAAGCGATAGCTTGTGTGTTGCCTAATTGCTCAAAAATCATCTATCGAGAGAGGTATTGACTCCACGAGAACACCCGAAGATTGTGCTGTGGAGTCAATTCTTTAATCTCTAATCTCTAATCGAGTGAATCAGTTTTGCAGCCAGCGCGCGGCGTCTTTGGCGTGATAAGTCAAAATCAAATCAGTACCAGCACGCTTGAATCCTGTCAAAGTTTCCATCACTACTCTTTCTTCGTCTATCCAACCGTTGAGGGCGGCGGCTTTCACCATCGCATATTCTCCAGAAACGTTGTAAGCAGCAACTGGCAGATTAGTTGCTTCCTTCACGCGCCAGATGATGTCCATGTAAGCTAAAGCGGGTTTAACCATGAGCATATCTGCGCCTTCGGCAATGTCGAGAGCTATTTCTTTGAGAGCTTCCTTGCCGTTTCCCGGGTCCATTTGATAGGTGCGCCGATCGCCAAATTGCGGAGCAGAATCGGCCGCATCCCGGAACGGGCCATAATAAGCTGAGGCGTATTTTGCCGCGTAAGACATGATGGGAATATCTTCAAATCCAGCGGAGTCCAATCCTTGGCGAATTGCTCCGACAAAACCGTCCATCATTCCCGAAGGTGCGATAATATCTGCACCGGCTTTAGCTTGAGCAACTGCGGTTTTCTTCAGCAATTCTAGTGTGGGATCGTTCAAGACGCGGCCGCTTAAATCTCCGACTTCCAAATAGCCGCAGTGACCGTGACTGGTATATTCGCACAGACAAGTATCGACCATGACGATTAAATCCGGTACGGCTTTTTTAACTGCTTCCGTCGCTTGTTGGACGATGCCGCAGTCGTGCCAAGCACCTGTAGCATCTGTGTCTTTATCTGCGGGAATGCCGAATAAAATAATAGCCGGAATGCCGAGGTCGTAGACTTCTTTTGCTTCTTCTACTATTTTGTCTACCGATAGCTGGTAAACTCCCGGCATCGATGTGACTTCTTTAGCAAAAGCTTCCCCCGGTACGGCAAATAGGGGGTAAATTAAATCGCTGGTTGTCAAGATATTTTCGCGTACCATCCGGCGGAGTTGGGGATGGTTGCGGAGGCGGCGGGGGCGGTGAGTTGGAAACATAATGTTTTTTTTACGGTAGATAAATGCCTGTTTTCTAGGACTCGCGGGGTTTCTTTAAAAGTCTAGAGCTTATTGTTGGCCGATCGCCCTGTACTTAAGTAAACTTCTGTAAAACCCGCGATGTCGATTGTTCGCAGTCAGGAATGCAAGTCCTTTGTAGCCTTTCCCTTTCCCAGACACAGCCCTAACGCTGCTTCTCGGATCGGTTAGTACGGATATCTCGCTGGCTTCACACCTGCAACCAGGGTGCCCAGAAGCGAGAATAGACGGTAAATTATAAATGTATCGAATAGTAACGGTCTTATGTACAAGCAACTAATTTCAAAGATGAAACCGCTTTTGAAACCACTATTCGCGATCGGTCTGGTACTGACGCTAGCCCTCGGTAACGCTGACGGAGCTCTGGCAGCCCGCAGCGGAGGACGCATCGGGGGCGGATCTTTTAGAGCTCCGGCGCCCAGTTACTCATCGCCGAGCCGCACTTACGCGCCGTCGGGAGGCGGTTACTACCCGGGCGGTGGCTTTGGCGGCGGCTTCGGTTTCCCGTTCTTACTGCCGTTTTTTGGCTTTGGGGGCGGGTTTGGCGGCCTGTTCTCGATTTTGATTTTTATCTCGATCGCTAATTTCCTCGTCCAAAGTTTCCGCCGCGCCGGAGGCGGAACTGACGAACTGGGCAACAGCGCTCCCAGTACCACCGTATCTGTCGCCCGCTTGCAAGTTGGTTTGCTAGCAGAGGCTCGCGGTTTGCAAGCCGAACTCGACTCCCTAGCGCGCAAAGCGGATACCGATACAGCGGCCGGTCGCGCTCAAGTGGTGCAAGAATCTACTCTGGCGCTGCTGCGGCATCCTGAATACTGGGTTTACGCGGGCGCTGAATCTGTGCAAACTCGCTTAGAAGCAGCCGAAGCTAAGTTTAATCAACTTTCTTTGGCAGAACGCAGTAAATTTACTGAAGAAACGCTCTCGAATTATAACAATCAGCTCCGCCAAGCAGGGAGCAGCAATGTCCTGCCAGGTTCGCAGGAAAATGGCGCGCTGGTTGCCTCTGATTTGAATTCAGATCCCGGGGAATTTATTGTGGTGACGGTACTTGTCGGTACTCAAGGCAAATTGCAATTGCCAGCAGTGAAAAACTCTGAAGATTTGCGCCAAGCTTTGCGCCAGATTGGCGGAGTATCGAGCGAGCAGTTGCTGGCGGTTGAGGTGCTGTGGACTCCTCAAGCGAACGGGGACACTCTGACTGCTGACGATATGTTGGCCGGCTATCCTGATTTGCGATCGATTTAGTGAGCAAGACTGGGCGCGGAGCATTGTCTGCCGCGCCCCATCCCGCCCCAAAACTGTGGGGGCGAACCCAATTGCCTTTGAGACGGGCATTTCGCGGGAGTTTGTGGATGCCGATCGACTTAAAAAAGATTGTTTAACAAATGCTACTATTTAGAGATTATGATTCAGTTCGATCGATCTTCTGCTATGGGCATGGCTGACCCGAGAAAAGTTTGGCGAAGAAGTTAGGCAGGATAAAAAAAACTGATTGAGTCAGGAGTTACTGCTTCGGAAGAAGTTGCAACCGGGTGTACTCTAAATTTTATAGAAGAAAAAAGAAACATCGGGAGCTAAACTTATGGCCGACAGCAGCAGAAAAAAAGCACTTTTCATTTTGAGCCAGTTAAATAATGACGATATCAACTGGATCGTCCAAAAAGGCAAAAAGGAAATTCTAGATCCGGGCGCGATTTTGATCCATGAAGGGAGACAGATCGATGCGCTATACATTGTTTTGGATGGGAGTTTGAGCGTTTTGATCGAGGCTGAGGGGACTAAAGAACTTGCTAAAATAGCCAGCGGAGAACTGGTTGGAGAAGTTTCTTTTATTGACGCTCGCCCTCCTTTGGCAACGGTGAAGGCGATCGAAGAAACTCACTTGCTGGCAATTCCCAGGCGGCAGTTAGTAATCAAACTTCAACAGGATATGGGCTTTGCTTCCCGGTTTTATTATGGAATTTCACTGTGTCTGGCAGACAGGATGCGCGGTACGATCAGACATATAGAATACGGGCGCAATATAGAATTAGATAAACCAGAATTTGAACGGGAGGATATCAATCCTAACGTCCTGGAAAATTTGGCGCTGGCTCAGGCTAAGTTTAATTGGCTGAAGGAAAATGTTAGGGCTTGAGTAATTTTAAGGCGTTTTTGAGTTTGTGCTGTGAAAACAGACCAATACAGACGGTAATTTATCGATGTAAACTCTCAAGTCTAAAAACAGAAGTCTCCAGCAAGATAGGGGCGGGTTTTACCGGAAATATCGATCGATAACTGCCGGAACTATAACAACCCCCCCTTTGCTTTACAGTTGCAACCTCGCGCGCCCAAATGCAACTACCAACCACACAATCTAGATAATTCCCGGCCCTTTGCCGCGGGTGTCTTCTTCGTCGGTCAGTTTTCCTTCCTCGCCTTTTTTATCTTTGACTTCTGCGAGAATTCGAGCGCGTTCTTGGGCTTCGGCTTCCTCTTTTGCTCTCAAATCGCCCGGTTCGTTGATGTACATTTCCGGTTCGATCGCGTAATTGTTAACTAGACCTTCTTTGTCTACTGTATAACCATCTGTAGTGTGAATGCTTTCGTCATCGGTTTGGTCATCAGTTTTTGCACCTTTCTGCTTCCCTTCGGTGGTAGGGTGCATGAAGTTAGCGCCTTCGCGTTCTTGCCGCGCTGCTGTCTCCGCAGGAGTAATGCCCCTGTCGTAGTGCGGGGCTTCCATATTAGCTTCGATTTGTTCGTCGGCGGGTGTTGATTTGCTAATTTCTTCGTCGGGCGGTGTTGGTTGGCGATTAGTCATGATTTATTCCTGAGTTATCTTTACAAAAAGATGTTTGGCTTATGTTTAAATATTAAGGCCAAGCTAGCTCATTCACAAACTATCTTTGGTTATAGTTTTCGAGAACTTGCTTTTATAGCAGATGTTGAAGGAACAAGGAAGAAGCAAAAAGGTTTTAGTTATCTACGAGAAAAGGAAGAAGCAATCTTCCGCAAGGGTTTCAGGAATTAAGAACGTGCTAACCGTCAGGGCGGTTGCTATATGAAAAATACATTTATTGAGTCTTCCTCAAGACTGATAAAATTATCTTTACATTGCCAATTCCACAGCCTGCGAGTATTTGACATCTATCTAAAGGTAGATAATTGGGAAGGGAAATTGAGAATGGGTAATTGGGAGAATGACTGATGACTAATCATTAATGACTAATCGCTAATCACTAATGACTAATCACTAATGACTTCTTTTATGCTTCTTTATAGAAGCGGATGATTTCGCGGACGTGGTTGAGAAACTGTCCGTCATCGGTGAGTTGGGCGATCGCACTTTCTGCATTTCTTGCCAGTGCAGTGTGTTCGGCTTGGTTTGTCGATCGGAAATTTTCCAGTGATGCTGTTAGTCGAGTTAATTCTCTTCTAGTCGCTTCCTGCTGCCGCTCTTGTACAGCTACCCAAGAATTCGGATCGTTAGAATTGAATCTAGCTTCCAAATTTTGAAGGGTAGATTCTAAGTTGGCGAAGCGGGTGCGGAGTTCGAGAATATCTTCGCGGGGATGCAAAAATTGACTGCGAATCATTGTCAGCCGCGCCGCTAAATACTGATAACCTCTAATCGCGGGGCGCAGTATAGTTAACAGCAGCGCTGCACCGGAACTCAGATAGCCAACAGCGCTAATTCCGGCGGCTGCTAGGGCGTAAAGTGCGATCGCACTCAAGAGGTGAAGTCCGAGAGCAACCCACAAGGAACGGCTAGCTAATAAATTAACATATTTGACTTGCTTCTCGTCTACTGCAATCCCTTTTGCTGTTGATTCTGCAGCTTGCGCTAAAACTTCTTTAGCTTCAAAATGGATATTCCAGGGAACTGTAACTATCAACAACAGCCATTCAAAACTAGCTATGGCAATTACCCAATCGATGAAGCTGCCGGCGGGGATGTGCAGCCATTGCAGAATGGCAAAAACTAGCAGCAAAAATACACCTGTGACGGCACCGAAACCTGCAAAACTGTAATACATAACTATCGCCTTGGTAGAATGTTGTTTTGATTGTGGGTAGGTTGTTTAAGTATGGAGGAATAAACTGTGACAGTTAAGTAATCGTCCTATTAAACCCAGTTTATTCGTTATGAGTAATAGTGCGGGTAAAGGGTTGATAGGAACCAAGTTTTTTCCCACAAATACTTGCTTTACCTAAATCCTGGAATGTTGTGCTGATTGTGGGTAGGTTGTTTAGGTGTGCAGGAATAAACTGTGACAGTTAAGCAATCGTCCTATTAAACCGAGTTTATTAGTGATTAGTCATACTCCGCGACACCAGTGTTTCCAGGCCCCTGCTTTGTTCCAGGAAAATACACCGGCTTTAACCCATCAATAAGAGTTAAATGAAACGGTTTGTTTTTTGAGAGTGCGTAACTTCTCAATAATTAGTCATTGAGGATTAAGTAGAGCGACGCGCAAAAACTTGGGAATGTAACAAAATGTAAACTAATCACAACCTCTGCGATTGCTTCATTTCACTCGCTTTTGACTACTTATGTTTTTCGCAGTTCATCTACTTAGCGATCGGGATGAAGTCAATCGATTTTAGATTTTAGATTTTAGATTTTAGATTTTAGATTTTAGAATTGAAGCATTGACCCCACGGATAAATTCGGGGGCTCCTTTATCGGATACAGGTTTTTTATTTATCCACGGATGAATCCGGGGGCTTGTATCCTAGATGCTTTCGGTCACATTCTACCCAACTCATAGCATTTGAGATTTGAGATTTGAGATGAGCAATGGCAGATTATGTATGGGTTTGCAGCTTGTCCACAGTTGCATTCATCTTTTGAACTGGTATCACTAACGGCGTTACGCGGTGCTAGTGCTAGGAACGCCGCCATCTCAAAACGCTCCCCTCTATCGATTTTTCTTTTCCAGAGCTGCTAAATCACCTGTGGCTGAGATAAACTGGTTTGGAGCTAGATCGCGCGTTTTGCAAGTTGCCTCTCCATAACCGAGACACTGCTACTGCAACCTGTCATCATCCACAGCAAAATAGGTGCCAAATTTAACTCTACAGTCTCCGATTTCCATTAACTGCGCGTCTACAATCTCAAATAAAAAGTCAGCAGGAAGGACAAACCGATGGCGAACTCAACTCTTGGCCTAGAAAATCAACTTTACGATTATCTGTTATCTATTTCTCTGCGGGAGCCAGACATTCTCGCTTCCCTACGGGAAGAAACTGCTAAGCATCCTAGGGCTATGATGCAGATTGCTCCCGAACAAGGTCAGTTTATGGAGATGCTGGTTCAGCTTATGGGAGCGACCAAAACCATAGAAATTGGCGTTTTTACTGGTTATAGCTCGCTGTGCGTAGCTTTAGCGCTGCCTTCAAACGGTCAGATTATTGCTTGCGATGTCAGCGAGGAATATACTGCGATCGCGCGACGCTATTGGGAAGCTGCGGGCGTTGCTAATAAGATTTCTTTGCAGTTGGGCCCAGCAATAAATACTCTTGACAAGTTAATAGCTGAAGGACAAGCAGGAACCTTTGATTTTGCCTTCATCGACGCCGATAAAGAAAATTATGAGGCTTATTTTGAGCGATCGCTGCAACTTGTACGCAATGGCGGTTTAGTTGTAATTGACAATGTTCTGTGGTCTGGACGAGTTGCTGACCCTCAAGTACAAGACGAAAGTACCACCGCCATTCGTACTTTTAACGACAAATTGCGCAACGATCCCAGAGTTACTCTCAGTGTTGTCCCCATTGGTGACGGGCTGACTTTGGCATTGAAACGCCGCTGGGCTACTATGATGGAACCTGAACAGCATAATTAAAGAGTTGTTTGCGGTTTGCGGTTCATTTTAAATTGCCACAAACTGCTAATTATTCAAGAATATACAAGTCAGTTTTATATAGAGTAAGGTGCGCAATGCGCACCCTAGAAACTCAAAAGTATAGAGTAAGGTGCGCAATGCGTACCCTAGAGAATGATTTATTTTTTAGTTAATCAGAGGCGCAAATGCTGGGTTCAAATTTGCAGGTAAAATTACCGATTCACGAAACTTTTCAGTGTACTGTTCAAGGCGAAGGTTACTGGACGGGGGCTTTAGTTGATTTTATCAGATTGGCAGGTTGCCCTGTGCGATGTCCTTGGTGCGACACCGGTTACGCAAATGGGGGCAAAGGTTTGCCGTCTGCGCCACAGTCGATCGCACAATTGCTCGCTCAATTGCAGTCTCCGAGAGTTGTCATTACTGGCGGCGAACCTTTTATACATCAGAATTTGCCGGAGTTAGTTGAAGCTTTGTTAGAAGCTGACAAGCAGGTGAGTATTGAAACTTCCGGTGCTTGGTGGCAGGATGTTTCGCCGCAGGCTTGGATTACTCTTTCTCCTAAGGAACACATCAACCCTAAATATCCGGTGCAAGAGCTTTTTTGGACTAGAGCTAATGAAATTAAGTTGGTGGTTAGCACTGGCGAAGAAGTTGAATTTTATCACAAGCATTTGGCAAGTAATGTGGATATTCCGGTTTTCTTGCAACCAGAATGGAACTCGAAAGATTCAGCGATTCCCATAATCTTGGAATTGCTGAAACAAAATCCTAGTTACAAGTTATCTTTGCAAACTCACAAGTTTATTGGTGTGCAATAAGTTGAGAAGTTAGTCAGAGCTATTCGTCAGGTGGGGGGTGCAAAGTGGGAGTATATCGCCCTACAAGATGTGGAAATATGTGCTAAAATTAAAGCAGCAATTTATGATAATCTGAACGTAATGGAAACAACTACGGAAACCCCAATAGGAAAAGTTATCACAACCCTAGTAATTACGAATCGGCTGGACGAAGGGAAAGCCGAAGATGGTTTAATTCCCATTGAAAAAGTCAGGTCTGTTACTCTAGAAAATGTTTTGGTGGATACGGGCGCGACAACTTTGTGTTTGCCTAAAGATGTCATTGCCCGACTGGGTTTGAAAATTCTCAAGCAAGTAGTTGTGGAAACAGCCACAGGCATTAGTGAAGCGAGGATTTTTCAAGATGCCAAGATTTCTCTGTGCGGGCGCGAAGGCACTTTTGAGTGTCTGGAATTGCCCGAGGGGAAAACGCCACTTTTAGGTGTGATTCCGATGGAAGCGCTGGGAATTGAAATTGATTTAAAAAATCAAAGATTGAAAGTTTTGCCCGACGGGCCGACGGAAACCTATTTGACAATTCTTTGATATTCTTGAGTTTGGATGCCAGCAATTCGATCTGCAGCGCTAAGATGGTTAAGCACTGTTTTGCACTACTCTCATGTCCCAACGCGCCGAAACCTCAAACAGCCAGCCAAGTGCATCCCGCAACGGGCATAATGTGACCAATTCTCACTCTAACAACCAAAATATGATTCGGGTTCGCGGTGCGAGACAGCACAACCTGAAAAATATCGATCTGGAACTGCCGCGCGATCGTCTGATAGTTTTTACGGGTGTCTCCGGTTCTGGTAAGTCTTCCCTCGCTTTCGATACAATTTTTGCCGAGGGACAGCGCCGCTACGTGGAGTCTCTCAGCGCCTACGCGCGCCAGTTTTTGGGACAGTTGGACAAACCGGATGTGGACGCGATTGAAGGCTTGAGTCCGGCTATTTCGATCGACCAAAAGTCAACTTCTCACAACCCGCGATCGACTGTTGGCACTGTTACAGAAATTTACGATTATCTCAGATTGCTCTACGGCAGAGCCGGTGAACCGCACTGTCCGATTTGCGATCGCAGCATTGCGCCGCAGACAATTGATGAAATGTGCGATCGAGTCATGGCACTTCCCGACGGCACTCGCTTTCACCTTCTGGCACCAGTTGTGCGCGGAAAAAAAGGCACTCACCGCAAATTATTGTCGAGTATAGCTGCGGAAGGATTTATCCGCGTCAAAGTTGACGGAGAAATTTTAGAACTTTCGGAAAATATCGAATTAGATAAAAATCATACGCACAATATTGAGATAGTTGTCGATCGGTTAATTAAAAAACCGGGTTTAGAAGAACGTTTAGTTGATTCTCTGGCAACTTGTTTGCGCCATTCAGAGGGAATTGCGATAATTGAAGAGTTACCGAGTGATGAAAATTCCGAACCACAGGGGCCGATCGTATTTTCCGAAAACTTTGCTTGTCCCGAACACGGCGCGGTAATGGAAGAACTTTCACCCAGGCTATTTTCTTTTAATTCGCCCTACGGCGCGTGCCAGAACTGCCACGGTTTGGGGAGTTTGCGGACTTTTGCGCCGGAGTTGGTAGTTCCCGACGAGAAAGCACCTCTTTATTGTGCGATCGCACCTTGGTCTGACAAAGACAATTCTTATTATCTTTCTTTGCTGTGCAGTATTGCTGATACTTGCGGGTTTGATATCGACACTCCTTGGTATCGATTAAAGCCCGAACACCAGCGCGTGATTTTGTACGGCAATGAGTCCAGGGGTACCTCAGAAAGTAAGAAGCGAGAGGGCAACACCACCGATTTGAAAAGAGATTTTAAGGGCGTAATTTCCATGTTGCAGCGCCAGTACGACGATACTGGTTCCGATCTGATCAAGCAGAAGTTGGAACAGTATCGGGTCGATCGCTCTTGCGAGGTTTGTCACGGCAAGCGCTTGAAAACAGAGGCGCTTTCGGTGCGGTTGGGACAGTACGGAATTGTGGATTTAACCAGTATTTCGATTCGCGAATGCCGCGAACGAGTAAATAATTTGGGATTGAGCGATCGGCAATTCCAAATATCCGATTTAGCCCTGAGAGAAATCAAAGCAAGGCTGCAATTTTTGCTCGATGTCGGGTTAGATTACCTGACTTTAGACCGCGCAGCAATGACGCTTTCTGGCGGAGAAGCCCAGCGAATTCGGCTGGCGACTCAAATCGGTTCGGGTTTGACTGGTGTTCTCTACGTTTTGGACGAACCGAGCATCGGACTGCACCAAAGAGACAATTTTCGCCTGCTGCAAACCTTAACAAAATTGCGGGATTTAGGCAATACTTTGATTGTCGTAGAACACGATGAAGAAACCATGCGAGCTGCCGACCACATTGTCGATATCGGGCCCGGCGCCGGCGTTCACGGTGGCAAAATTATATCGCAAGGAAGTTTAGAAAATTTGCTAACGGCAGAGGAATCTTTGACGGGTGCTTATTTGTCGGGAAAGCGAGTAATTGAAACTCCTAATGAAAGGAGAAAAGGCAACGGCAAAGCTCTTTCAATCACAAATGCGAGGCGCAACAATTTAAAAAATATTGATGTGGAAATTCCGCTGGGAAAACTTGTCTGCGTGACGGGGGTTTCCGGTTCGGGAAAATCAACTTTAATCAATGAATTGCTCTACCCGTCACTGCAACACTATATCACCAAAAAAGTGCCTTTACCACCCGATATGGACGCCCTCAAAACTAAAGGCGAACGCTCTCTAGAGGATGTGGTTGATAAGGTAATTGTCATCGATCAATCTCCCATCGGTCGTACTCCGCGTTCTAATCCCGCTACTTACACGGGAGTCTTTGATGTGATTCGGGATTTGTTTGCCGAAAGCATTGAAGCGAAGGCCAGAGGTTACAAAGCGGGGCAGTTTTCTTTTAACGTGAAAGGGGGAAGGTGCGAAGCTTGCGGAGGCCAAGGCGTGAACGTGATTTCGATGAATTTTCTCCCGGATGTTTACGTGCAGTGCGAGGTTTGCAAGGGTGCACGGTACAACCGGGAAACGCTGCAAGTGAAGTACAAAGGCAAGTCGATTTCCGATGTTTTGAACATGACTGTGGAGGAATCTTTGGAAATGTTTAAAAATATTCCCAGGGCAGGCGCCAGACTGCAAACTTTGGTTGATGTTGGTTTGGGTTACATTCAGTTGGGACAGCCGGCGCCGACGCTTTCTGGGGGGGAAGCGCAGCGGGTAAAATTGGCAACGGAACTGTCGCGCCGCGCTACTGGGAAGACACTTTATTTAATCGATGAACCGACGACTGGTTTGTCGTTTTATGATGTTCACCATTTGTTAAATGTGCTGCAAAGATTGGTGGATAAGGGTAATTCAATTTTGGTAATCGAACACAATTTAGATGTGATTCGGTGCTGCGATTGGGCGATCGATTTGGGGCCTGAAGGGGGAGATAAGGGCGGCGAAATTATTGTGGCGGGGACGCCGGAGGATGTGGCGGCAAATCAGAGGTCTTATACTGGGAAGTATTTGCAAGCGGTTTTGCAGCAGCATCCTTTAGGGGAGGCTGTAGCTGTTAGTTAATTCTCACTACAGCACCTAACCTTCGAGGAAGGGAGATGCTGATGGGGAGTAAGAAAGATGTAGGTGATCGAGCTGCGGTATTGTTTGATTATATCCCTTACTGTACCGCAACTGCGATACAATTAGAAGTTAGCTGTCAAGTCATCAAGCCAGTTGAAATGAAGAGGACAAGTTATAAAATAAGCTTGGTATTCTACTATGTTGGTTATACATTCAAGGTAGAAATATGAGCGATATGCTTTCGGTATTTGACCAACCCAATGATGGACTTTTTTTTGCACATTTGCGTGGTTCAGAAATGCACTGGTTTTTTGTGCAAGGGGCACAAGCGCTGCGGAAGGATCTATATATACCAGGAGTCTTATCGCTCATTAATGGTATAGAGGCAACCCTCCGAATAACCATTCATCAACTTGCAGGCAAGTCCTTTAACGAAGATCTGAGCGATTATAAGTTGCTGAGTAATACTCTGATAAATCAAGCAGGCGACAAGGGAATGCCAATTCTAGCCCTAGCCTTTCCAGGTGAAAGTGACTTTATTGAAAATTTAGCAACAACTAAACCTAACCGTGTAGATGTCAAGATCGTTGCCCTAAGAAATGATCTTTGTCACGGAAACGTGACTCCTTTTCTCAATCGAGAACTTGGTGAGGATCTAATTTTTTTTACGCCTGAATGTCTTCGAGAGACATCACAAATATTATTATCAGTATCAAAGCAATGGGTAGAAGAATTGAGCCGATTTCGTCTAGCCACTCTTGGCTACTAACAAGGGCTTCCAGCAGACGGTGCTCTGCGCCCACAAGATCGCAGTGATTTTGAAGGCTAGAAGCAACCCGACTGCCTTTCCGGCTACAGGTTCGCCCGCCACTGCTGAAGCCCAAGCCGTTAAGCTTAATTTGGAAAAAGATTTGGCATCTCTTCAAGCGCCTCTTGCTCCCGTTTTAAGATCGAGTTACTATAAGTTCTATGCGTATTTTGTCCCGCAGCACCTTGCGAAACTTCTGGGAAACTCATCCAGATGCCTCAGAAGCACTAAAAACTTGGTACTACGAAGCGTCTCACGCCGATTGGCAGAGTCCAGTCGATGTTAAGTCCGCTCATCGTAATGCCAGCATCATTGCTAACAATCGTGTTGTGTTCAACATCAAAGGCAATTCCTATCGGCTGATTGTTGCCATTCGTTATGACATTGGCATTATTTTTATCCGCTTTATAAGCACTCATGCCGAGTATGACAAGGTAGATGCAGAAACAATCTAAACACAAATTGATATATGGAAATACGTCCAATTAGAACCCAAACTGACTATCAGGATGCCCTTCGAGAGGTTGAGTTGCTGTTTAATGCACCTCCTAATACACCTGACTCCGATCGCCTAGATGTGCTCAGTACCCTAGTAGAAGCTTACGAGAAGGCACACTTTCCGATCGCAATACCCGATCCAATTGCAGCCATTCAATACTACATGGAGGCTCGCGGATGGTCTGGTAGCGATTTGGAACAATGTATTGGCAGTCGAGCTAGAGTATCTGAGATATTATCTCGCAAACGCTCCTTGACTTTGGAAATGATTCGGAAGCTGAATCAAGAGTTAGGAATTCCCGCTGAGATTCTCATCCAGCCCTATGACTCGCTACAAACCTCTGCCTAACAATAGAACATCATATTTTGGTTGGTTGGTAATTTTCGCTCGCACAGACAATGCACCCGAACAGTCACAAAGCAGGATTTTGGAGGAAAGATTAACTATCTTGAATTGTCGGAGACATTGCCATATTTTGTGCTTGTTGTTGCATGAATTCAATGTCCGATCGCAACCAAGTACGAGGCCCGCTGCACTGATGAGCAATTAACAGCCCCCACAGTCCTTTGTTCGTTAAAATTGGCACGGCTAAATTGGCGCGAACTTTCAGGCTACGCAGAAAATCTCGGTGGCATTGGTGAATTGGTTCTACTTCAATGTCTGCAATTGCTCTAACTCGGCCGGCTTCGTACAAAGCAGCGTATTCGCCGTTAAAACACTCGTCTGGCCCCGTTGAACCCAAGATGGAGAGTTCGATCGCACTTAACATCTCGTAAGTCACTCGACCTTGCCACTGTTTGTAAAAATGATAAAGCACCGCGCGATCGCTCTGCAAAATTTCTCGAATGTCGTAGAGGGATGTTTCAATTAATACGTCGCGCTTTAGACGATCTGTCAAGCGGTTAACAATGTTTTGCAGGCGATCGCCAGACATAGTATTAACTCCTTTAATTCTTAGTACACTCGCCAGATATTAATTATTGAAATTGCACAATTACCACACCTAAAATTGTTGCGCTTCGGGATTTTCGCGCGCTCGAAAAAGAGTAATTTTTGGCTTAACCGTTGTCTGGATGCCAGCAACATTATACTATTCTTTTGACAAAGATAGCAATCTTTTTGGGAAATGGGCGATGGCGTCGGGTCCCGCAAGCTACGGCTTTTTTTGCGCGAAGAACCAGCGGCGGGACGCCTGTTCCACAAATGAAGAGAAAAGGAAGAGTTTACAAGTGCTGGGTGAATTGCTAGATATGCCTAAAGTTGGTTCCTCTCAAAGAGAGTAACTGCTAGGATATCTCGAAAGCTAGAGGAAGCATCAAATATGTCTGTGCTGGAAGCTGCTTGGAAACACGAATTTATCGCTACGAACGGCATCAAACTGCACTATGTCACTCAAGGTTCTGGGCCGCTGATGCTGATGCTGCACGGATTTCCTGAATTTTGGTATTCTTGGCGTCATCAAATCCCGGAATTTGCATCAGATTATAAAGTTGTCGCTGTGGATCTCAGGGGTTACAACGACAGCGACAAACCTCAGGATAAATCTGCTTACGTGATGGCAGAGTTTGTGCAAGATGTCAAGGGAATTATTCAGGGTTTGGGATACGAAAGTTGCGTCTTAGTTGGTCACGACTGGGGAGGCGCGATCGCCTGGAATTTTGCTTATGCTTACCCCCATATGGTGGATAAATTAATTGTGATGAATCTACCGCATCCGGCAAAGTTTGCTGAAGGGTTACGCACTCCCCAACAATTGCTAAAAAGTTGGTACATCTTTTTATTTCAGTTCCCAGTTTTGCCGGAGTTGTTAATTCAGTTGGGCGACTATCAGGCAATTTCTGCTGCTTTGGAAGGTATGGCAGTTGACAAAAACACTTTTACCCCCTCAGATATCGAAGCTTACAAAGATGCGGCTGCCAAACGGGGCGCTCTGACTGCTACTATCAATTATTACCGCAATATGGCTAGCGGATTTCTCGATCGCCAGAATTGGAGCGTGCTGCAAGTTCCGACGCTGATGATTTGGGGAGAAAATGATGCCGCCCTCGGTAAAGAGTTAACCTATGGAACCGCAGATTACGTGCGGGATTTTCAGATTCATTACATTCCTAATTGCAGCCACTGGGTGCAGCAGGAACAGCCGGAGTTGGTGAATAGGTACATGAGAGATTTTTTGGCAAGCAAAGCTGTTTGAATTGATACAGATAGTGTAAGGTGCGTCAGTCGAAGTTTTTGCATCAACTCGAAAGTTTTTGTTTCGGACGCACCCTACCGGAGATGATGCAAGGTGCGTCCGATCGAATATACTCTGATACGCCTTCACTGTTTCTCTCTCATCTAACCCAGAAGCACAGACCGAGGTACGAATGCACATAAATTCCATCTAAATGCGCTTCCATCTCAATCTTCTCGCTGTTTCGTTCGTAGCAGAAGCTGTTGTCGGTAATCTTGAGATGAAAATGCTTTGCTACCTGATAGCGATTGATGACCTTTCCCACTCTCACCCCAATTTTTTCGGCTCCTCAAAGTGGACGATTCGAGCGGTTGTCGAGCGTGACAATTTTGTCTAACTCTTTTGGCGAACTTTTTCCAGCAGTGGACTTAAGCTTGAAGCATCATTAATATTGCCTTCAAACACTTCTACGGCGATGCGACATCCGGGTCAATAAACACTCCCCCCACCGTCGGATATTCCAAGCCAGCAATAATCCGCAACAGCGTACTTTTACCGCACCCACTTCCAGAGGCAATAATCACCGTTTTCTGGGCATCGCCAATGCGGGAGTCACTTAAGTTAGTCAGTTCTAACTGTTTAGCGGCTGCGGCGGGCGGGTGTGAGTTTGGACTCTTGGTCATGGTAGCGGTAGGTTAAGATCAATCATTAAGAAAATATTAAGAAAACTGAAGACTCTAATTTGATGACTCTATACTCCTCAAAGTAACTACGAAATCTCGATAGAAATACCGTAGTTAAATAAAAAGTATCGGTGAATCAACAACAAGTTTGGCAAAATTCAGTGACTTCGATCGTTCAGTCTCTAAAATTTGCGATCGCAGCCAGTTCCCAATTGCTGCGATTTTCAGGGCAATTTCTCAAAAGATCTCAGCATCTAGGACGCTCAGGAAAAGCGTACATCGTCTTGTTTTTACTAAGTGTAATTCTAAGTACATCAATTGCTGCTTGCTCTGGAACGAGTAGGGCTAATCAAGGCGATATCAAGCTCAACCTAGTTTCCTTCTCAGTGACGAAAGCGGCCCACGACCAAATCGTCCCTAAATTTGTTGAAAAGTGGCAGAAAGAACACAACCAAAACGTCATTTTTGAACGCAGTTATGGCGGGTCTTTAGCGCAAACCGACGAGATCGTTGCCGGCAAACAAGAAGCCGATGTAGTGCATCTTGCCCTCCCATTGGATGTCGTTCGCATCGAAGAAGCGGGTTTAATTAATTCTGGCTGGCAGGACAGAGTTCCTAGAAGGGGAGTAGTTAGTCAATCGGTGGCGGCAATTGTCACCCGAGAAGGCAACCCCAAAGATATTCAAACTTGGGCAGATTTAGCCAAAGAAGATGTAAATGTCATTACAGCGAATCCTCAAACCTCTGGTATTGGTGTTTGGCAATTTTTAGGTCTGTGGGGGTCAGTCACCCAAGAAGGAGGAGATCCTGAACAAGCCCTTGATTTTGTGGGAAAAATCTATAAAAAAATTCCCACCCTAACGAAAGATGCGCGGGAAGCCAGCGACTTATTCTTCCAACAAGGGCAGGGAGATGCCTTAGTAACCTATGAAAATGAAGTGATTTTAGCTGGAACGAACCGACCCAAAACCAGTTATTTTGTTCCTTCCCTCAATATCTCTATCGATAATCCCGTGGCGATAGTTGATAAAAACGTGGATAAGCATGGAACGAGAGAAGTGGCAGCAGCCTTTGTCGATTTTCTCTATTCAGACGAAGCTCAGCAAGAATTCGCCAAATTAGGCTACCGTTCGGTCAATCCCTTTATCGCTCAAGGCACAGAGGTGCAATTTCCCCCAATTAAAACCTTGTTTAATGCTCAAGATTTAGGAGGGTGGCCTTCGATCAAAGAGAAGTTTTTTGCAAAGGATGGCATCTTTGACCAAATTAAAGGCAAGTCCTGAACCTAAACGCCTAATTCACTTTCATTTTTCCAAATTTACGCTCAAATCCTATGAAATTTTCTCGTTGGTTTTACCTAATCCCTCTCATCGTCACGGGCAACCTGATGACGAGTTGTGGCAATTCAGGAGATAAGGAACAGCAAATCAGTATTGATGGTGGTGCTGTGGGCTTTAGCGTTTCCCTCGCCGTCGCCGAAGAATACCAAAAACTTTATCCCAATGCCCAAGTCAGCGTCGCTGCCAGTGGCACAGGGGGAGGGTTTAGCAAGTTTTGTGCTGGAAACCTTGAGATTGCGGGGGCTTCTCGCACGATCAGAGACGAAGAAATCAAAAAATGTGAGGAAAAAGGAATCGAATTTATTGAACTGCCGATGGCTCTTGATGGTCTTGCGGTAGTTGTTAATAAGGAAAATAACTTTGCCAAATGTCTAACGATTCAGGAATTAGACACAATGTGGAATTCCAAATCGGAAGGCAAGATCGCAAGTTGGAAACAAATCAATCCCGAATTTCCAGACGAAAAACTGTTGCTGTTTGCCCCTCCTTCCGATACGGGAACCTTTGATTATTTCACCCAAGCTATAACAGGTAAAAGGAGAAATAGTCGTACCGACTTTACCCCCAGTCGCAACCAAAATACCCTCGTTCAAGGGGTGATTGGCAATAAATCGGGACTGGCCTATCTGGGAATTGCCTTCTTGCTCCAAAACCAAGACAAATTGAACGCGGTGGGGATTGAAAATGCGGATGGAAAGTGTGTTAAACCAGTTCCCCTTGATAACGTTCTGAGAAATATCTACAGCCCCCTATCTCGACCTCTCTTTATCTACGTCAATAAAAAAGCCCTTGAAACCAATCCTTCCCTGGAAAGATTCGTGAAATTCTATTTAGAAAATTCTTGGAAATGGGTGGATGGTGTGGGCTATGTGGCAATACGGTTCAGTTAAGGGCTATGCAGTGCTTGAAACAATAAATATAGGAGTATTCATTATGATTCCAGTACCTCTGTGTTTAACTTGTT
>NZ_SRRZ01000036.1 GCF_013179805.1 Microcoleus asticus IPMA8
AATTATCAACAATAAATATCTCAAAGCCTTATTAGAGCGTACAGAGTCGCTAATTTAGGATGATTGCATTTACGTCATACAGCCTAGTTACACAAAGGCTTTAATTGTTTTTGGAGATGTCTAGTAGATGACAGTTTGTGTAGAGGCGGTTGAAACCGCCTGGTTTCTGCTCTTTGGTTGCTGTCTTCAGGTTTTTATAGGTTGATTTGGTCGAGTTTTTTCAGATAAGCCCTGCCCAGGTTATTTAAGGTTCCTACGTTATTGAACGGGAAAGCCTCAAGATTATAGATTGTTAAAGCAGCGTCATAAAGTGCGATCGTCGTTACAGATTTTCCGCCAGCGAATCGTTGATTCTGTTATTGTAGGCAATAGCCAGATTATTTTGAGTTTGCGTCCATTTTTCGCTTCCCGGTTCCCGATTATTTAAAACTATTTGATAACCTGTAATCGCAATTTCAATATTGTTAGCTCTATTACCGCTGGGAAAGTCACTAATATGAACACTCAAATTTTCAATCAGGCTGATAATTGAGTTAATTGTTTCTGAGTTTTCGCCGTCAATTAACTTCTGGGCTACTTCCAGTAAAATCTCGGCAAAACGGGCATTGAGTAGATGTTGCCGTTGTTCGAGCATGGGGTAAATTACTGCAATATCGCTATTACTATCTTGTTCGGCTCGCAATAATTCTAGGAAAAAGTTTGCATACTCTTGGAAATTTTCACTTTCAGAGTTATTGCTATCTCCGTCATCGTTCATATCGATGAATTGCCATAGCTGACTGGCCAGATTTCGGAGGAAATTAGCGCCATTCTCGCCTCCTTGTTCTGCCAAGGTTGATGCTACTAACTCGCAAGTTTCCAGAAATCCGCGATCGAGCAATTCTGAGTTATCCTGTAATATCTGCGGTTCCTCTCCGTTGGGGCAATTCAGCAGGGTGTGAATTAATTGCAGATAGGCTTGAGCGCGGTTTTCTTCCATTGTGGGGAGTTGTGAATAACACCGGGATTTATTTTATCATGATTGGGGGTGGGATTTTGGGTTTGTTTCTGATTTTTGATGATTTTGACCAAGAATTTCTTGATGGTACCCGCCACGTGATTTATCCGTGGAATCAATCCAAAATCTAAAATCTAAAATCCTCAAGCCCCTGAATTTATCCGTGGGGTCAATCCAAAATCCAAAATCTAAAATCTAAAATCGAATGACCGCAGATGTTAGCTGATGTACGCGGATGGACGCGGATAAATACGGTTATCTGGGCTTGCAGTTAATGTTAACGCTTACATAATGCTACTTTGGGCATTAATCTATCCAAAATTTGCTCGATCGCAATTACTGTCCAATCAATATCAGCTTCTGTGGTTTCTCGTCCGAGAGTTAAGCGAATTCCACCAACGGCGCCGCTTTCGTCATATCCCATTGCTAATAATATCGGACTGGGAGTTAGTTTCCCGCTGCTACAAGCAGAACCGGAACTAATGCCAATTCCTGCTAAATTTAGCTGCCGCACCAGAGTTTTGCCTGTGATTCGGTCTGTATCTCTCTTTTGGTAAGGGCGGCAGGAGGGGGAGACGATGCAAAAACTGACGTGGTGCGGCAGTCGGTAATATCGATCGCCTGTTGGTACTAAACTTGGTACGTGGGATAATCGGTCAAAAAGTCGATCGCGCAATCCAATTAACCTCGGCGTTTCCACATCTATTTCCTGCAAAGCTAACTCCGCCGCCACCCCAAAACCGACAATTGCCGGCAGCGCTTGTGTCCCGGAACGCAGTTTCAATTCTTGACCACCACCGCCCAACATTGGCACTAATTCTATTCCTTGACGCACGTAAAGCGCCCCCGCACCTTGCGGCCCGTAAAGTTTGTGACTGGAAACCGAAAGCAAGTCTACGGGCAATTTCTGCACGTCAATCGGCAGCTTGCCGGCAACTTGAACTGCATCGGTATGAAACATGATATTGCGATCGCGCGCAATTTGTCCCAAGGCCTCAATTGGTTGCAGCGTCCCAACTTCACTTTGTCCGTAAATAATTGAAATTAACACTGTATTCGATCGCAGCGACTCTTGCAAATCCAAAGGATGAATTCGCCCAAATTTATCCACCGGTAGGCGCGTCACTTCCCATCCCAAATGTTCGAGTTGTCGCGCTGGTTCTGCTACTGCGGAATGCTCTACGCTGGAGATAATAATATGCTGCGGCTTTGTATAAAGACGAGCAATTCCCATAATTGCCAAATTGTCCGCTTCAGTGCCGCCACTGGTAAAAATTATCGATTCCGGTAGCGCGTTAATCAAGCTAGCAACCTGCATTCTCGCTAATTCTAAAGCTGTCGCCGCCCTTTGTCCCCACTCGTGCAAGCTGGAAGGATTGCCCCACTGCTGAGTCAGGGCTATTTGCATGGCTTGAATCGCTTCTGGGCGCGGTGGCGTTGTGGCGCTATAGTCGAGGTAAATTTGCATGATTTTAAATAACTAATTAATGAATGAATGTTGACTGTTGACGGTTGACTGTTGTGAGTGGCTACCAATAACCAATAACCAATAACTAACTTCCTGGTTTGCAGACGTTGTAGTCTTCGTGCGACAGAACTTTTTGGGGAATTAAAAAAGTGCCGCAATCTTCACAAAGCATTCTGTAGTTGCGCGTTACAGGAATACTGACGATCAAACGGTTGTGACGCAGGCGTTTGCCGCCGAAATCTCTGTAATTCTTATTTTCTCCCAAAGCTGCTATAATGGCGCGAGCTTTAGTGACTACGTGGTCGGGCAGACCTCTGAGATCGATGATATCTCTAGCAAATGATGCTTCCCTCCGTTGTTTTTTAGTTTGTTTTTCTGCCAGCTCTTCAACGTAATGCTGCTGGGCTACCAACTCTTGCGTGCAGCGATGGCACGCTTTACCATATCCTTTGTGACCGCACGGAAAAATTCTTTTTCTTTTAGCCATAAAGCAGGGGTATCGGGTTTGACCCACGCCCCTGATTGCTGCTACCCTACCAGTGATGCTTCCGGCATCGAGGCAGTTCTACAAGACGCAAAATCTCTTCCCTTGCATAAATTTAATAAGTTGTAACTTTACTTGCTCCCATAGCTTTGAACTGTCGGAAGGCTAATAACCTCTATATTTTTTAAAATTTTGTGGCTGTATTGTATTATCATTTACTCGGTTTCTGTTGTGCTGGGCTGCTGGCGATCAATCTGGCGGGCTGTGGACAAACAAAGCAAGACGTGCAGAATTTACCTCTGAGTCTGGCTCCATTGCCTCAAGACCCCTTGTTGCAAGTATACTTCAATCAGTCGATCGCTTCGAGTTATACAGAGCCTTACCGCCAGCAAACTAGATTTGGAGATGATTTGGAAAAGTTGGTCACTGTTGCGATCGCCAGTGCTGGATCGACGTTAGATGTAGCAGTTCAGGAGTTTCGCTTGCCCAGTATTGCCAGGGTTTTGGCAGATCGGCAGCGATCGGGAATTAAAGTGAGATTAATTGTCGAACAGATGTATAGTCGCCCTTGGAGCGATTTTACAACCCAGGAGTTGGCGAAATTACCGGAAAGAGAGCGCGATCGTTATAGGGAATTTGTCCAACTTGCCGATACCAATAAAGACGGTAAATTGACTGCCGATGAAATCAAGCACAACGATGCTTTGGTAATAGTCAAAGATGCGGGAATTCCTGTAATTGACGATACTGCTGACGGCAGTAAAGGCAGCGATTTGATGCACCACAAATTTGTGGTAATTGACGGCAAAACCGTAATCGTCACTTCTGCTAATTTTACCACAAGCGATATACACGGCGATTTCAAGACCGCAGCAAGTCGCGGTAATGCGAACAATTTGCTGAAAATTGAAAATGCTCGAGTAGCGCAACTATTTACTCAAGAATTTAACATGATGTGGGGCGACGGGCCCGGAGGCAAACCGGACAGCAAATTTGGCATCAAAAAGCCGTTTCGTCAAGTGCAAAAAGTGAGAGTAGGGAATGCGACAGTGGCGGTGCAATTTTCGCCGACAACTGCGACTTTGCCTTGGGAAAAAAGCGTCAACGGTTTGATAAATCGAACTTTGGGTAGTGCGAAAAAGTCGGTTGATTTGGCACTGTTTGTATTTTCGGCTCAGCGGTTGTCAAATACTCTGGAAATTGAAGCTAGGCGAGGAGTTGCGGTGCGAGCTTTAATTGACTCTAATTTTATTTATCGCTCTTACAGTGAAGGTTTGGATATGATGGGTGCGACTTTCATCCAAGATTGCAAGTTAGAAGCTGACAATCGCCCTTGGAGAAAGCCGCTGACTACGGTGGGAGTGCCACTGTTACCAATGGGCGATCGCCTGCACCACAAATTCGGCGTTGTGGACGGCAAAACTGTGCTTACAGGTTCTCACAACTGGAGTGAGGCCGCAAATCACGGGAATGACGAGACGCTGCTGGCGATCGAGAGTCCCACAGTTGGGGCCCATTTTGAGCGGGAGTTCGATCGGCTTTACAAAGGTGCAACCTTGGGAATTCCCGCCCGAATCAAACAGAGAATTGATGCTAAGAAAAAAGAGTGTGATTCACTACAAGCAGCATCAAAATCTGCGAGTGCTAAACCTCAAATTCCTGGTAAAAAGTTAGTTAATTTGAATGCAGCCAGTCAGGAAGAATTAGAAACCTTGCCCGGGGTTGGCCCGAAGTTAGCCCAGAGAATTATTGAAGCGCGGCAACAGCAACCTTTTACCTCTTTGGAGGATGCAGAACGAGTGCAGGGAGTCGGGGAAAAACTATTAGAAAAATGGCGCGATCGAGTAACTTGGTAGTTAAGTTCGTACTCAGGACTTTATTCATGACTCTACCAAGTTCGCAGTCAGGACTTCAGTTTTTCCTTTCGCCACTCAACATCAAGGACTAAAGTCGTGACGGTGAAACTATCCGAGCGACTTTGACAACATATCTCCTCTCAAGTTAAAATAATAACTTGTTAACAAAAGGCTATCTATTAACATTAGAGGTAGAGAGAAATGAAACAGACCCGATTTTTTACAGGGAGGCCAGAAATTAAATTTCTAGCTATTTTGCTGGGGGCAATTTTTTTGACGCTAGCAGCTTTCACAGTCAGCGCCCAGCAGACTAACGAAGCACAATTTAGGGTCAAAAACGAAAATAGTTTTAATATTAATTTGATTCAATTTAAGCGCACTGAATATGTAGGTGCGTGTGCCGGTACTGCGATCTCCCCTGATTCGCAAAGCGCTCGATTTGTTTCCAGCAAGACTCCTCCCGGCCCTAACAGAAGGGTGGTGATTAAAAATGTGACTGAGGGCATGGAAACTAACCCCTATCCTTATACAGATAGAGGTTACAACAAAGGTGAGTTTTCCGAGGATTTTGGATTTAAGTTGGGTAACAGTCACAAAACAAGAACTTTTTCAGTTTTAGAGGGAGAAAATAAGTTTGTCTATGAAATTAAAGAAAATAATCAAGTTATAGACCAGGGTGGGCTTACCGCTGAAGTGTCTATACAAAGTTTGGGTATTTTTCCCCGTCAGCAAATTTGTGAAGAGAAGGTAGAATGTCGGGATACTTCTGATTGTCGCGACAGTAAAGGCAGAAAAAGAAGTTGCAGACGACAGTGTTTTCCTGTTCAAAAGTGTAGCTGTCCGTAATTACTTTGATCCCTAAAATTATTTTCTTTAATTAACGGCAGAAGACAAAGAGAAATAAAAAATCAGAAAAAAGATAAGTTATTTTCTTGGAGGGGCAACCACGCACGATTGCCCCTCCAAGAAAATTGTTGCTTCAAGTAATGGGGTGAAAGTAAAATGCTGCTCCTAACACGATATATGTGGCTAAAAGCAGCACTCCTTCGAGCCAATTAGAGCGCCCGTCTATACTGATTAGATTGGCAATTGTCACTGCAATGGCAACTGCAACTACTTCAAACGGATTGAAGTTTAAATCCATCGGCTGATGAATTACTAATCCGATAATCACCAACACCGGCGCTACCAGCAAAGCAACTAGCAAACTCGAACCCATGGCGACAGAAACTGACAAATCCATATTGTTTTTCATCGCAACTCCCACCGCAGTTACATATTCGGCCGCGCCGCCAACAATCGGCAACAGAATTACCCCTGTAAACAGCGGCGTCAATCCCAATCCTTTGGTAGTTTCTTCGACAACGCCAACGAAAATTTCTGATTCAAAAGCAACGGCAACAGTTGAGGCAACTAGCACTCCTATCCACAGCCACAAATTAGGTTTGTGCGTAGTAGATTCCTCTTTTGTATTTTGAGGATTCTCTGACTCTAGTTCTAGTAAGCCGACTTCGTAAAGATAGCTGTGAGTTTTTAATGAAAATAGCAGAGTTAAAGCGTAAACTGCAATTAGGACGATCGCAGTTATTAAGGAAAGATTCTCTATAGCTGCGGGTTCGACTCCATTGGAGGTGTAAATTACCATTGTCGGCAGCAGGATTGCAATCACTGCTAGAGTCATTGTGGAACCGTTCACCCGCGCGATAATTGGCTTAAATTCTTGTTCTTTGTAGCGTATGCCTCCTAGCAGCATGGAAAATCCCATGACTAAGAGTAAGTTGCTGATAATTGTGCCGGTTATGCTGGCTTTCACAATGTCAATTAAGCCGGCTTTCAGGGCAACTATGGCAATAATTAATTCTGTAGCATTGCCGAAGACTGCATTTAATAAGCCACCTATGGAGGGGCCTGTAACGATCGCCACTTCTTCTGTTGCTGTGCTCAACCAAATAGCCAGAGGTATAATGCCTAAAGCGGATGTGATGAAAACTGCGAGGGAACCCCAGTGCAAATACTCAGCGGCGATGGAAATGGGGATGAAAATTAACAGCGCTATGGAAAGAATTTTTTTGATTGACATAGGAACTCGGATAGTGTACGGCAGTGTGAGGTCGAGTTGTCGGGGCGATCGCCAAGTTGAGTTTACATGATTCAACTGTTGCCTGACAATTCCTGGGGCAAGGGCGATTGGACGTTTTAACCCCTGATGCACACAGATTAACGCAGACAGATATTTAATGAAAGTTAATTTTTTAAACTTGGCAGTTTTCTATCTCAGAAAAAGTCCGCCGTCATTCCGAATCCTTAAAGATGTTTTATCCAAACCTAAATCATTCGTCTCGTCTAATCTTACTTCTACTGTTCCTTCGCCAACAGGTTTCAAACTGGGTTTCAATAATGCGCCATCTGGTCGCCTAAATACAATTGAGGCTGGTAGTGTCAATGCTGGCAGCGCGACTGTTGAATTTTCTGCTAAACTGCGGCGGTTAGTCTGTCCAGCTACCTGATAAAATAGTCGATCGTTGGTTTTATTTGTTAATCTAACATTGACTTTGCCATTGACGGGAACTATCTTGCCGTCAGGAGTTCTTTCTAATTCGTTAGTTTGGGATATTTCGCTAGCAAAAGTCGCATTGTCGGTGAAAGGCAAAAAACTTTTGCCTGGTACGGCTAAGCTGACAGCCAGTAGACTTGCCACCCAGGTTTTGTCGATCGCTAATCTGCACATTTATTTTTTTTGTTAGATGAAGTACGCGCGTGCGAAGCTATCCCGAAGGGAATCGCCCTGGCTTCAAAGCACTAATTAAACGAAGGAAGAAGCAAGAAGGAAGAAGCAAGATTTTCTCTACTCTCCCCCTCCCGCAACAGCTATTCAACCCAACGCACCCGCACAAAATGAGCTTCGCGTCCCCAGAAGTCGTGACTTAAAGTAATATCAACAACACCTAAATTAAACGGAATAGCAGTTGTGACGTAACGCTGAGCCAGAGCTCCCACATCAGGAGCTAACTGAGCCGCCGCCGCTGCTGCAGCTCCCAAACCTAAAAGTTGCAGAATGGGCCCCCGGGGCAGGGCTAAATTGATGCCGACAGCAAGTCCAGCAGTCAGTAGCATTCCCACCGACAAGTTGGTTCCGCAGCGGGGGTGTACAGCTAAATCCCACTCTCCGCTGGCAATCCGCTGCAAAGCCTCGCGCACGGCCTGACGCAACTGTGCAATGTTAACGCGACCGTAAAGATAAAATCCTTGATCTGTGGACATCCCGCCCAATAAATCATTATCGGCTCTTGCTGTCGCCGTACCGCCAGATTGGCTGAGTACCCAAACCGTAGCGTGTTCCAAAGCATGAACTTGGCGCAGAGTCAAGACTTCCTTCAAACCGGGCACAAAATTGAGTTGTCTCAACAAATCAGCATCTTGAGTCCGCTGCGGGGCAAAGTCAAAAGGAAATTGGCTGGCGCGCCAAGAACTAGAAGCAGCATTTGTCGTCATGTCAAAACGCCTCCACTGATGTCAGATGTTAAATTTTAGAGGCTAGATTCACGGTTGAACGCGCTTGCCTGCGCGAAACTCTCCGGAAAACCGTCTGCCTTTAGCATCTGTAATTACTCCTCTACCGTGAGGAAGTCCCTTGCGCAATTCGCCTTGGTAGCGAATGCCGTTTGGGAAGCTGCAACTACCTTTGGCGTCTAGCTGTTCGTTGAAAAACTGACCGTCGCAGCGCGTGCCGTCAGCGCGGGTGAACACTCCCCGACCAAACGGGTTTCCTGCGAAAAACTGTCCGGCGTAGCGATCGCCGCTAGCAAAGATAAATTGCCCTTGACCGTGCGGCTGACTGCTAGCAGCCCCGCCGCCAACTTGTTGAACAATTTCAAATGTTCCCCGGTAGCGATCGCCACTAGCAAAAATAGCTTCTCCCCTAACTATCAGACCGTTGCGGAACTCTCCCACCATGCGGTCATCGTTGGCGAACAGGAAGACACCTTGACCGTTGGGCACGCCGTTGCGAAACTGTCCTTCATAGCGATCGCCGTTGGAGTATACGTATATTCCTTGTCCCTGAGGTCTGCCGTTGACGAAATTTCCTTGATAATTGTCGCCATTCTGGTAGTTGCACTTGACTCTACCGTTGGGGGGAGAGCCTTCGCAAACGGGAGGGCGGTTTTGGGCGGAGTCTGGCGCATTCTGGGCCAATGACTGCTGAATGTTGGCTAGCAGTGAGAGGCATCCTACCCCCGAACTAACCAACATCACTATTCCGAATTTTTGAATTGAGCGAAGCATGACTGTTCTCAATTTTCGTTCCAAGGATTGAGGTAAATTTTTCATTAAACTGGGTTTTGGGCAACTCGGGGAGATTTTTCTCCCACAATTTTAGACACCTCTACACCGTTTTCTTCTAAAACCACAACCGGATCGGCTCCTGATAGGAAATCAACCCGTTTGATCAGCACCTGCCCGCTGGCAATCCGCTGTCCTACTTTGATATATCGACTTGTTGGCTCGTTAGGTGCTTTCACAATTACCAGTATGTCATTACCAACTCTGACTACGCCACTAACTTCAACTCCTTTGGCATTGTCTGTCGAAGGCGGAGGCGGTGGGGCTGGCGGAGCCACTGGGGGGGGTGGCGGGTTGGGGTCTTGCCAGGAGGGCGGCGGCGTTAATTCTGGCAGCTTGGGTAGACCGGGCAGTTCTCTGGTGGCGATGTTGGGAATACTGGGGGGGCTGGGGGGGCGAGCAGCGATCGTTGGGGATCGTCCCGGTGCTCCCGGTGTTCCCGGTCGTCCCGGTGCTCCCGGTCGTCCCGGTGCTCCCGGTCGTCCCGGTGTTCCCGGTCGTCCCGGTGTTCCCGGGCGTCCCGGCGCCGTTTGGGGGCGTGCGGTCGTGCCTCTTGGGAATGGCGGTATAGATGGTAGTCCGGGTATAGATGATGCGGGAGCTGCTGCTATATCTGGGGAGCCTGCCGGTCTAGCTCCCGGGCGTCCGGGGCCGGCTGGCTGCCGTCCGGTGGTGCCTCTTGGGAAGCCCGGTAGGGAGGGCAGTCCAGGTATAGATGCAGGATCTCCTGCTATGTCTGGGGAGCCTGCTGGTCTAGCACCGGAGCCTGCTGGTCTAGTACCGGGGCGTCCGGGGGCTGTTTGGGGACGCGTTGAAATTGGCGACCTCCATTGGGGTATGCGGGTTAACGGCAGGTTGGGAAGACTGGACACCTCTACGGGGCTTTGGGTTTGGGGAAGTTGGGCAATTGCGCCGCCGCCCGCTGCGCTTGGGCGCTGTGCTGGCGTCCACTGAGGGGGGTTTCTATCATCTGGCAGCTTGGGCAGATTTGGCACTTCTCGGACAGGCAGGTTGGGGAGTTCGTTGCCCTGCGTCCCGCCGTCTGTTCTGATCGGTTGAGGCGGAAGGACTGAGAATGGATCGTTTGCTTTGCCGGGGATGGGGGTCTGTCGAATTGCCGTTCCGTTTAAGTCCGGTGCTGTCTTTTTGGCCTGGATGTCTGCTTGAGCTTGTCTTGCTCGTTCGTCGGGGTTTGTGGGTCGGAGCAAGCCGGGGGGCTGGGCCGCTACTACGGGGGAGGGAAATGTCTGGGCTGCTGGGGCGGGACTTGCCGCGGCACCGGGAGTTCCTGGAGCGTTGGCGGCCGGTGACGGAGATGCTGCACCGGGACTGAGAGTAGGACTAGGAGTGGGACTGGCCGTGTTGCCGCCCCCGTCGCCGCCACATCCCCCGATCGAGAAAGCCAGCATTCCTATAGTTGCAAAATATAAAAGTTTACGCATTGCCGATCATTCCCAAACGCCTGACTTTTAAGTGATCCAAATGGCAAGTGCAGTTGATGCCATTTGCCGCTTTTAAGTTTACCTGTGTTTGATGGTATGCGATCGCTTGAAAATTGCCAAGCTTTCCTGATGATCTGATGTGGGAGCTGGCGATCGGTTTTCGGGAGCAGGTTAGGATATCAATGGCGGTGGTTCTTCAAGATCTTGAATCAATCAAGGCATTCCTCTAATGGCAAAAGTGATTCTCAAGCGGATTTGGCGATCGGGCATTGTTTCTGTGGCCGTTTTGGCTGCTGTTGGCTCGGTGGGGGGCGGCGAGCTACATTCTCATTCACAGGGGGCAGCATTCTCAACAATACCTAAGAAACCGGGTTTGTTGACGAAAAACCTAGGATTTCAGGTGATCCCACAGCCTGAAACCAAGGTGATGACATTGGTGTCCGATGTGAGAGCCCAGCAGCTCGATCGCACTTTAACAGCAGGATCGGGAGCCGCAACAGGCAATGTTTACTCTCAGTTTCGCAGGGGCCCCTCAAATCCTGGTGCTCGACCGCCGGCGGCGGGGAATCAAAAGGTATTTCAAGCTAAAATCAAGCGCCGCGCTGGCGGGACGCCGGTGATAGACGTGGTATTTAACGGCAACAACACTTTTGAGATGATTGTCGATACCGGGGCGAGCGGCACTTTGATTACTCAGCGGATGGCTACTGCACTGCAAGTGAAACCCGTGCGTACCGTGAGAGCGGGGATCGCTGACGGTAGCGTTGTCGAGTTCCCGATAGGCATGGTGCGATCGATTCGGGTTGGGGGTGCTGCGATCCAAAATGTCGAAGTGGCGATCGCCAAACAGATGGAAATTGGTCTGCTCGGTCACGATTTCTTTGGCAATTACGATGTCAAAATTAAAAAAGATGTTGTAGAATTTTATGTCCGTTGAAAGTGAGCCGATTCGGAAACGAATTTTTGCTCAACTCGTTTAAAGTTTTTCGCAGCGCAGTCAAAGCTGTTTAATTTATTTCTTGAGGCTGTAGCAAAAGTTCGCCATCTGTGGTATTCTTCTGATTGTTTCAATAGCAACCGACCGTTGAACAATTCATGAAAATGCGACAAGAAAAGCACGGTCGCTGTTGGTGAGATCGGTAACAGTCTCCGACTGTGGATTCACAGTACAAGGCAAGGCAATCCATTAAACAATTCGCAAAGCAGGTCGAAATTAGTTCCCAAAATGCTGTGGCTGAGGGAATTTTGGTTGGCTTTGTTCAGCCGGAGCGTAGAAAATATGTAAACTGATTAGCGGAAGATGTTCCGCAAAATCGGAAATCATGCAAATCGAGAAATTAATTATTCTAAATAAGGTATTCGCATGGCACAAGCGTCTGTATCTCCTGTAGTGCTGATTATTCTGGATGGCTGGGGTTATCGTGAAGAAAAATACGGAAATGCGATCGCAGCTGCGAAAACACCCGTGATGGACAGTCTCTGGGCCGCTTATCCCAGAACTCTGATTCACACATCGGGCCGGGCGGTAGGGCTTCCTGACGGACAAATGGGCAACTCAGAGGTCGGCCACTTGAATCTGGGCGCGGGCCGCGTGGTTCCTCAAGAGTTGGTGCGGATCTCGGATGCAGTGGAAGATGGTTCTTTGCTCAACAACCGGGCGCTGGTTCAGCTTTGCGAGAAAGTGCGCCTTCAGGGCGGCAAGTTGCACCTGACTGGTCTTTGTTCCGAGGGCGGGGTTCACTCGCATCTGAGTCACATTTTGGGTTTGCTGCTGCTAGCAAAGGCACAGGGAATTTCTGATGTTTGCATTCACGCGATTACAGACGGCCGCGATACTACTCCGAAAGAGGGTGTAGAAGCTCTAGCAAAGATTGAAAGTTATATAGAAAAGGTAGGGGTCGGTCGGATTGCGACCATCAGCGGCCGCTACTACGCGATGGACAGGGACAAGCGCTGGGATCGGGTGCAGCGCGCTTACGAGGTGATGACGACTGAGGGTGCGCCTGACGGTCGATCGGCTGTTGATGTGTTGCGGGCCTCTTATGCTGAAGGAGTGACGGACGAGTTTGCTATTCCGACTCGGATTGCTCCGGGGGCGGTGGCATCCGGGGATGGGGTAATTTTCTTTAATTTTCGCCCGGACAGGGCTAGAGAATTGACTCAGGCTTTTGTGTCTCCCATTTTTAATGGGTTTGAACGGCAGTTAATTGAGCCGCTGGCGTTTGCGACTTTTACTCAGTACGACCCGAAACTGTCGGTAATGGTGGCTTTTGAACCGCAGAATTTGAACAATATTCTGGGCGAGGTGATTTCTAAGCACGGTTTGCAGCAGTTGCGGACGGCGGAAACTGAAAAGTACGCTCATGTGACTTATTTTTTTAATGGGGGTCTGGAAGAGCCTTTTATAGGAGAACACCGCGAGTTGGTGCAGAGCCCGATGGTGGCGACTTACGATGAGGCGCCGGAGATGTCAGCGGCCGTGGTGACGGATGTGGCTGTGGCGGGTTTGGAAAAGCGGATTTATTCGTTGGTGGTGATTAATTACGCTAACCCGGATATGGTTGGTCATACGGGGATGATGGGTGCGACGATAATTGCGATCGAAACTGTGGATAAATGTTTGGGGCGGCTGTTGAGCAGCATTAGTAAAGCTGGGGGAACGGCAATTATAATTGCTGACCACGGAAATGCTGAGCAGATGTTTGACGATAACGGGAATCCCTGGACGGCTCACACGACTAACCCGGTTCCGTTTATTCTGATAGAAGGCGAAGGTCTGAAGATTCCGGGTCACGGAACGGATGTTCCTCTGAGGACGGACGGCTGTTTGGCGGATATTGCGCCGACGATTCTGGAGCTGTTGAGGTTGCCTCAGCCCCCGGAGATGACGGGACGATCTATGATTGAACCGGCTAATTTTGAAGTTCGCGCCAATCGCACTCCGGTGCGAGTCCGATTGTAGGAAGGCTCGGCGAGATTGAGCTACAGGTAGGGGCACGGCGCCGTGTCCCTAAGCGAGTTTGTGTGCGATCGACCGAATTTGATATAATCATTGATTACCGATTACTAATTACCAATTACCCCAGATTATGAATATTGTTTCTGTTTTACAAGCTATCTGGTCTTTGTCTGCTTTAGGACTTGTGGTTTTTGTATTGCTGCACAGTCCTAAAGGTGATGGCATTGGAGGGATTGGCGGACAAGCTCAATTGTTTACCAGCGCCAAGAGTGCAGAAACGAGTCTGAACCGGATTACTTGGGGTCTGTCTATTGTTTTTATGGGTTTGACGGTGATTTTGAGTGCTGGTTGGTTGACGCCTAAGTTATAAGATTCGGATTTTTAACCGCAGATGAACGCAGATAGACGCAGATAATATCAAGTTCATCTGCGTTTATTTTCGTCTATCTGCGGTTGCAAAAATGCGGTTGTGGAAAGTTACGGTAAAACCCCGATTGCTGGCTGGTTTGGGATTGGCTTTATGTTGTTTTAGCCTGATAATTTTTACTCAGGTTAATACTCCGGCAGCGAGTGTTTCTCCTCTCCCGAAGACTTTGCCAAATCCACAGGTTCACCCTTTGCCGCCAACGCTGGCAAATTGGCAAGATTCCACGGATAGCGGTGATTATTTTGACCAGGTTAAGCCACCGAATTTCGGTCATTTGCTGTGGTCGAAGTTTCCGATTCAGGTTTATGTTGAGCGTCCAGTTGATGCTAATAAGTCTGAAGAATGGGTGGGGGCTGTGTTGGATGTTGTCCGGGAATGGGGGGTTTATTTGCCTTTGGAAGTGGTGGATAGTTCGGAGGTGGCTGATATTAGGATTTTACGTCGCGCTCCGCCTTTGCGTCAAGGGGTGTTGCGATCGCGATCTGGAGAGGCTACCTATGAATTGTACGCCCGTCGCGATGGGGATAAAACAGTTTTATCTCATCGGTTTTCGGTTTATTTGAATCCCAATCAAGTGGGTAAGTACGTTCCGGCGACGGCGCGCCATGAGTTGGGTCACGCTTTGGGAATTTGGGGCCACAGTTTGATAGAAACTGATGTCCTTTATTTTTCTCAAGTGAGAAACCCTCCGCCTATTTCGGCTAGGGATGTCAATACTTTGAAGCGCGTTTACGAACAGCCGACTCGGTTGGGGTGGTAATTTTAGTTTGGATATGTAAAATTGTGTCGGTAAAAAGATGAAAGATGAAGCTTTTGGTATTGTGCCAGTTTTTGCGACTGAAACTGATAGTTTGTTTTTGTTGATTCAACATCAAGCGGGACATTGGGCGTTTCCTAAAGGTCACGCGAATCAGGGAGAATCTGCGCTAGAAACGGCGAAGCGGGAGTTTGAGGAGGAAACTGGCATCCGCGATTGTGAAGTGCTTGAGGAGCCTAGTTTTGTCGAACGTTATTCCTTTGTTAAGGAAGGGAAGCCTAGTTCTGTGGAACATTATTCCTTTGCGAAGGAAGGGGAATCAATTGAAAAGACTGTTACTTACTTTTTGGCTTTTGTAAATTCAATGGAAGTTCAGTTGCAAGTAGAGGAAGTTCAAAATTCGGCCTGGAGTTCCTTTGAAGATGCAGTTAAGCTGATTACTTTTGATGGGAATCGGCAAGTTTTAAGGGAAGTCAAAGCATTTTTGGACGCGAGGAAGGAGTATTAATCAGTCTTGGACGCACACACTTGTTTATGTAGGGTGTGCATTGTTCAGTTTACGCTATAAGTAGCCTGTCAAAGCACTTTTTGCGTCCGCGACTGTTAATATCTAGTCAGGTTATACGATCGCAATTAAATTTGTAGTAAGGACTTTAGTGCTTAGTGACTGCAAGCTTTAAGAGAGAGATCGAGTCCTTACTACAAACAAATTATTTTGTTAAATACCCAACTTCTTCAATAAGTCGGGTATCTAGGTATTCTGTGTGATTATTTGTTGATTTTCTGGGCTTCGGCGTGGTGTTGCAAGCGAGAAAAAACGTTGTAGGCATCGGGGCCGGGATTATTGTGTTCGACTGCGCCGTCGATGGGCCCGTCGATGGCTTTCCAAGCTGGAATTCCGCCTTTTAGTTCGGCTACTTTTCTAAAGCCTGCTGCGCGGAGAAGATTAGCGGCTTCGGCTGTTTGTTCGTCGTTTTCGCCGTAGATGTAGATGTCGCGGATGGGTTCGAGGCTGGATTTTGCTCGCTCTACTAAGTCGTCGATTGGCATGGGTACGGCGCCGGTAATGTGACTTTTGCCGAAGCTTTCAAAATCACGAGCGTCGATGATTGTTAATCCGGGTTCGCCCCAATCTAACCGAGCTTTGAGGTCGTGGCTAGATGCTTGAGCTTTTAAACCGGGAGGGGTAGGAGTTAAATCGGGAAGTTTTTCTTTGATGTCAGAAATTTGGTCGGGAATCTTTTTCATGGGTAAACTATTGTTCAATGTTTTGATTTCCCTTACAATTTAACAAGATGTGTCGGTTGAATTCGTCTTTCTAAAGGCAGAATCCGGCATTGAACTAAAGTCGCAGTTAAGCTGGGTTGCGGGTGGTTGACTAAGGTTGGGATCGCTACATTTGTTGAGGTTGCTAAGTTGTCTCAGGCGCGTATCGAGATTGTTTTGATTGAAAAGAGCGATCGCTCGTATTGACTGCGGATAATTTGAAGTGCGATAAGTTATCCAACATTCTATTTTATCAATTCACAAGTTTTTAGTCAATCTTCATATTCTTTGTAATCGAATTTTACTGTCCTGATGAGTGACAAAATTATTTAATAATGAAATCTGCATCAGTTATTCGCAGGTTCGCCGGCGTGCTTGCGGAAAAGTTTAAATGTTTCCCAGCAAGGTTTCTGGTAGAATTTGATAGTAAAAACAAGTATTTAAAGGTATGGATATGTCTGAGAATGATGAAATTCCAGTGTCTAAAACTCTGACACCAGAAGAGCAAGCGCTTTGGGATGCGAAGGCGAAAGTTCGGGTACTGCTGAATTTGTGGGATTTGGGCGGCGGGAAGATGAAGGTGAAAAAGGGGGATTTGACTAAGCGGATTGTGCGGACTAATGAGACGAGTCAGAGATATGTGGAAGTGCTCGGCGATTTGCAGGCGACTGGGGCGATCGAGTATTCGCTGGTAAATCGGGTGACGCTGGTGGAATTGAGCGCCAAGGGGAAAGAAGTTTTAGCGGAAGGCTTGAAAAGTAAGGATTCTCTGTTTGAGTTTGATGGTTCTCAAATTGGTACTCGGCTGGGAAATTCTTTGTTGAAGTGGATTCGGCATCAGGATAGTGTGGCAAGTGTTGGGGTTGAGAAGGGGAAGGCGGATGTAGGGGCGATCGCATCCTATGAGGATTTTAAGTCCCAAGCCCTTGCCCTATTTGAGAAATTGGACAAAGGCTACAACTACATGGGACTTGTCCCAATCTGGCATCTGCGCCGTGAGCTAGGGGAACAGGTTAGCCGGGAGAATTTCAAAGACTTGATTATGCAGATGCAGGCCGATCGTTTATTTTATCTCCAAAGTGGAGAGGCTCGTGGAGCAACTGATGAACAAAAACGAGACTCCATCAGTGACGACGTAAGAGGTCTTTTATTTTTCGCTAGCAAACCATCTTGAGATTGAGGCAGGAAACAATGACTGATCCGTATACGCTGTTTGAAGAAGCACGCAAGCAACAAGCCAATCCTTTCGGATTGAAACCCGTCGTAAGCGCGGATGAGGTTTGGGGTGAAGTTGAGACTAATCTCGCTGATCTCAATCAGCAGGTTGACCAAACAATCTATAAAGCAATTTCTGAAATACGCCAAAAGTATTCTAATAAAATCGGGATTGCAGTCAAAGGAGATCTAGGCACAGGTAAAAGTCATACGATCCACCGAATCTGGAAAACTATTGAGCGTGAGGGGGGAGCTGTATTTGCCTACATCCCTCAATTTACTAACGCTAGTCGAATTGACTCCCATGTGCGCTTCTATCTTTCACTCAGCTTTAAGCACCAAGATGTCACAGGAGTAACGCAATGGCAGCAACTTGCTGCATCTATGATTGCGACTCTTAAGGGAACAGAATTTGAAGAAAAATACCAGCTTTATCTTGAAAAATGCAATCATCCTGAAGAATTAAGGAAATTCCTCATTCAAAATCTCAGCCAAGAGCAACGGTTTCAATTTATTGATGAGGTAGTCGAAGCAATCTTAGAATCTCAACATGACCTCGATTTTAATTTTTTGAGAGCAGTTTTATTTCTCCTATTTAAAAATGCTCCAATTGCTCAAATTGGTATGGCTTGGATTCAAGGTATCGATCATCCTGAAACTAGGAAAAAGCGTTTACCAGAGTTTTCGCAGCAAGAACAAGATGCAAAATCTATTTGGTTCATAGAGCAAATATGTAAGCTTGCTAGAGTTTCATCACGACCAGTATTGATTTGTTTCGATCAACTGGACAAAGCTAGTGTAGGGGCTGACTGCGGAGATAGCGCAGCTCAAATAGTAGCTAGCTGCATAGATAGAATTTACTTTCAATGTAGCAATGTACTTCTCCTATGTTGCGTTATTAGTGACACATGGAGGGAAATTAAACAAATGGGAAGTGGCATACCCGATCGTGTAGGACAAAGGTCTGTAACTACAAACCCACCTACTGCCGATCAGATGTTAGAGCTTGTTAAATTGAGGCTAGCTTGGTTTCACAGCAAAAATAATCTCAATTCTGATGCTTACCCGAATTTATATCCTTTCGATGCTAATGAAATCAGAGGTATTGCAAGTAGATCTGCTAGTGTGCGAGACTTGATGACATGGTGTGCTGAAAAATTTGATTCAGTGGAAATTGTAAATCCAGTTATTCCGATAGACCCGCTCGATAAAAGACGGCAAGAGTTTCTGGATGCTTATAATGAACTCTTGAGTAGAGTTTCAGTACCCGATAGAAACGATGACCTGTTAGCTGCTATTATTGGCTCTACAATGGTCATGATTCCTAAAGGTGGAACAGAAAATGTAATAATTATTTCGGTTACACCTATTAAGGAGGGAGGTCACGATCTACATTTGATTATTGAGGGCTACGATTCACTTCAACAAAAAACAGTAAGAATTGGAGTCAGAGTTTCCGAAACTTTGACTGGCATGACATTCAATGCAGTAATGCAACGACTATTGAAATATACCAAACATAACATTACTCGTGGTTGCTTAGTCCGCTCAACACCTGTTCCTCTAAGTTGGAAGAAAGGCAAACAGCTTGAAGAGAAACTTGTACAGGAACAAGGAGGTGAAGTTGTTGTTCTCAAAAAGGATGAGATCAAGCCTTTAGCAGCACTTCATCAAATTTATCAAGAGGCTGAGAACTACGGGTTTACTAAGCAGGAAGTGATTGACTTCGTTCAAGAATTAAACCTGGCTGCTAAAAATCCACTACTTTGTGAAATTCTAAGCGCTCCTACTTAATATGAATATTGGAATCATTAAGGGTATTCAATTACCAGCTTGTGATGTTGACCTGCTAACATTAGGCAGGCTAATTGCTGTACCATTTAGGCAAAATATCAGAGAAGGTGAGGTAATCTGGCTCTATCCCAGTCAACATCTTCCTGATAAACTTAGCCTCGCTCAATACTATCAGACTCAATATTTGACGAAGGCTGAAAGTGTATTTGCTGAACTTCAAACATATCCTATTCAGATTAAAGTATGGGCGCGTTGTGAATATCATTGGCGGATTAATTCACAGCAAAAGTACCTTCTAGAGAAGATTGCAAAGTCAACGGTTTGGAAATTGGAAGCTTTGGAACATATTTTTGAACAATACCAAGTTCTCAAGCTATTGATTTTACGAGTTTATCGCCTGTCTAATCCTTGCGTAGTCAATGTGCAAACAGAGTCAGGAGCCTTCTATTGGCCGCAGCATGACGATGTGATGGCAATCAACAGCGAGAGTGATACTCCGGTGATTTCTGAAGCTAATTTTTATCAGCGTAAAGCTCTCTTGGTGGGTGGAGAAGTCTATCCTTATAAAGATTTAGAAGCTTTGCAGTTGCAAATTGAGCAAATTGGTAGTATCAACTTAGCTGCCAATCAGCTCAACGATGATATCAAAATGTTTTTAGGTTGGTCGAAAACTTCACCAACAACACAATCAGACCCCGATTTAGCATGGATAAGTGCGATCGCACTTATCGGCAACTCTAGCGACGGTAATGGCTTTGAAAAATTAGTCCGCAAGAGTTGGATCAAGCTAGGTTTTGCCAATTCTAACAGTAATCCGAAAGCTAGTCTCAATCCAGAATCAACAGGCGGCGCTGGTGGTTTGGATTTTTATTGCGAGACTCCCTATCCAGTAGCGGGAGAGTGCAAAGCTAGCAAACATGAAAGTGTACCTAATAGTGTCACCGCTCAATTGGTTCATTTAGGCTTGACTCACTTGGGTCAAGATAGGTTTGATCGAGCCGTTAAAATGATTTTGGCGGCTGGGCCTTTAACTAATCCAGCTAATCAAGCAGCTATTGGTAGTAAAATGAACGTAATCCGCCCGGAAACATTGCAAAAGCTGGTTGAACTGAAAGCTAAGCAACCAGGTTCGATCGATTTATTACAGTTAAAACCTTGTTTAGAACAACAGCCGTTTGGTGAGGAAGCCGATGCTAAGGTTAATAGCTATATTGACGAGGTGTGGGAAAAGCTTAAAGTGCGATCGCACGTTCTTTGTATTCTGAAAAAGTATTTAGAAACTACAGGTTCTGAAAGAGCTAGTGTTGATGTTCTGATCGGTGCTTATTCAATGTCTAAGCCGCCGAAGAAGTTGTCCCGCGAAGAGTTGCACGAAATGTTAGTAGAACTTTCTTCTCCGCTGACAGGTTATGCAGGGCGAATTAAAGGCGAGAATTTAGGGGGCGATCGCTTTTATTTCCTGCGCGACTTGTCGCTAGAGGATTGAGATACATCAAGGGCGATTCCCTACCCTTCGGGAACCCCTGCGGGAAGATAGCTTTGCTTCACCCACTTTATCCCATCTTCTACACAGCATCAGGATTTACGCCAAATTCCCGTAACCTCGCCCTCAACCTTTCAGCACCTTGTGCAACTGTTGGTAGATGTTTCCTCAATTTTACGCAATTCACCTGCAACAGCCACTAAAAAATAGCTAATATCTGCCTCTCAAAATTTTGTACATCTCTGGCAATCTCACAAACAAGTTAGCCGGGAATTACTGGCGATGTTAATGCCTCAGTGTTTTGACGCTAGTAACCATTAATAAAACCAGCCAAAATTTGACCTGAAACTTGAGCTTGAAAGGACTTAACCCACCCCCCAAAGCTCAAGTTTACACTTACAGCCAAACGAATTTGCGGGCGATGGCCCATCACAGCAATTTCGGTGTCAGCGCCAGTTTTCAGGCAACTTATCTCGCTAATTCTATCACTTTGGTTGCCATTCCAAAGGCTTAATACCCAATCCACCTTAAATATCCCCTCTTATTCTTAGTCGCCCTCGGCTCGTCGGAATTTGTGTGTATAGGATTGGCTACTGCCGAGGATAGAAGGGGCTTTAAACCATTAAGAATCGACCATCCAAGCAACACATTTCCGCATTTGATTGCTCATTGTTTGTCGATCGGCATTATACCTGCGGCCGTGTCCCGGCAACACCCATTCAAACGAGTAATTAGCCAAATTCTGCATAGATTTGATTTGTTCCGGCCAAGAATACCAACAGACTTCGTGAAAGCCAACTAGCTGCTGAAAACTTTCCGACCAAGCAAGATGATCGCCGCTGAACAAAAACTTGTTATTGTAAAGCAAAACTGTGTGACCTTTCGTGTGGCCGGGAACAGGTATAATCAACAAATCATCGGCTATTTGATGCGGTTCGCTGCCCCCCAATTGAATTTCTACACTGCGAGTACCCGCGTTAATTTCGTCAGTATGGAGAATGCGATCGCACCCAAAATGATCGTGATATTTTTGATGGTCTGCTACGTCGTCGCGGTGAGTCAAGTACAGATAGCGAATGCCCCCCATTGCTTCTATGTTTTTGACTAGCGGCGGCACAAAACGGGGAGAATCAACTAAAATATTGCCCTCTGGACGGACAATTAAATAGCTAGCAGCACCGTAGGATTGCTCTGAGTGGTAGCCGCAGTGATAGACATTTTCAGCTACGAGAGCGGGCAACTGTTGCTGAACTTGTTTGATGTTTTTGGGTTTTTCAACAGTGCCGATGGAACTTGTGGGACAAGACAAAAGAGCCGCGAGCGATCGCACTTCTTCCATCTCGTTAGTTGGCTGGTGGTAAACAGCAGACTGTTCTCCATCTTGAGTAAATACTTCAGGTGCCATCCACCGACAAGTATCGCAGTCAATGCAGGTACTGTCTACATAAAAGTTACCGTTAATATTTTCAGTACGCCTCCGATTAATGTTAGCCATTGTTCTACCTCTTAATAACCCATATAAACTATGGTAACTTACTATAACGAGTACCCCCGACATCCCGCCGGAGGTTTAAACCCCCGTATCACAGCACAATCCGGTTAAAACCGGCTAATAATTACTCCCTATTTATTGACATTAGCTTAGTATCAGTCCTCTTGCATAGGACTGATACTTTGAGGCAGGGGTTTAAACCCCTGCCGGACTCTTGCTTGTGCGTGCAAGATATAAGTTTCAATCAACAATGCTACCGCTCCTGGGCCGCTGGAAAAGCACCCGCTTTCACGGCCACAGTAACAGGTTGTCCGCTGCGGCTCACTTCAAGCTGCAGATCGCTGCCCACTGTACTTTTCTCGACAATTTGCTGTACGCTGCCAGCATCGCTGACTTCTGCACCGTTGATTTTCTTGATCACATCGGCAACGCGAACTCCAGCTTGTTCTGCCGGAGAACCTTTGGCAATTCCCAAAACTAACACGCCTTTATCTTCAGTCAGCCTCAATTTGGGGTTGGGATTTTTATTGAATTCTGCCTTGACTTCGGGAGTAATGCTCAACATCCGAACGCCGAGATAAGGATGTTCGGCTTTTCCGGTTGTTACTAATTGGTCAGCAATTTGTTGTGCTCGATCGATCGGAATCGCAAAACCCAATCCTTGAGCGCCTTGAATAATTGCCGTATTCATGCCGATAACTTGACCGCGCTGATTCAGCAGCGGGCCACCAGAATTGCCGGGATTGATCGCAGCGTCGGTTTGAATAAAGCTGACGCGCTTGTCGGGAACACCGACATCGGCGCTAGAACGGCCTGTAGCGCTAATAATGCCCACAGTCACAGTATTGTCCAAACCGAGGGGATTGCCGATCGCGATCGCCCATTCTCCCGGCTCTAATTCTTCAGATTTGCCCAAACTCACCACAGGCAAATTGGTAGCTTCAATTTTAACAACAGCCACATCAGTAACTGTATCTACGCCTAAAACTTTGCCGACAAAATCGCGGCCATCCTTCAGTTTTACCGTTACCGTATCCGCGCCATCAACAACGTGAGCGTTAGTCAAAATGCGACCGTCGGAACCGATGACAAAACCAGAACCAGAACCCCTTTCTACCCGATTTCCCGGCTCAATCGGTAATTCCGAACCGAAGAAGCGACGGAATTGCTCGGGGATCTCATCTGGAACTTGGTTCCTCACCGTGCGAGACGAATTAATCCGCACCACTGCCGGGCCGACTTCCTGCACAACTTTAGTGACAAAATTAGAGTCTTGAGAGGGCAATATATTTGCAGGTAATGCTGAGATTGGCGCTGCACTTGCCGGTTCAGCTTTGATGGCGTTAGAACTTCCAGGAACTTGAGAAGTTAGGGCGTTGCACCCAACTGTTGCGGTCGAGCCGAGCAAAAGTAGGGATAAAAAAGCAAGTTTTTTCGGCAAATAAAAACGGCGAGAACGCTGAGAAGCAGGCATATCTTTGGTTGACATAGTATTGATTTGGTGGGAGTTAGAGCGAGAGTTATAATTATGGTTTTCCATTTTTAGCACCTACTGTAATTAACTTAGAACTAAATGCTCTTTAATTTTAATTCAAGCATTAGTGAGATCTGCTTGACTGGTAGGGTTTACCCTACAAGCTGGGGTAGAAACCCGACAAGTGCAGGCAAATTGTGTGTGGATTCCAGCTTTTGAGTGCGATCGAACTGAGCCAGCATTGGAGAATTGCCTCAGATTTCAATAATCAAGACTACGGCTGCAGGCCAGGATATTCCGCATTGGCATGAAATGTTGACTGAATTGATATCCGAACTCTACAACAGTCCTGGAATCACAAAAACCTGGTCAAGAGTCAAAATCTTGGTTGTGAGCGATCGACGTTCACGTAGAAACAGGGTTTTTGACCCCGCCTGCATCGAGGACAGCAGCTAAAGCACCCGGAAAGCCTAAACCTAAAGCAGGAAGTAAAAAACCTGTAATGCCTCAAGCTAAAGTACCAACTCAACCTCAGCCACAATAGCCGGCAAAAACTCCTTTAAAAGCTTAAATATGAACCGAGTTTGCAATTTTATTGCTCTAGAGATTTAATGGAACTAACCGAATCTATTTCCCTTGACTTGTTCCTCGAAATTTCCAAAGTATCAACAGTATTCTTAATAAAACCAGCCATCGGCACAGCAACTAACAAACCTGCTACTCCAGCCACCTTAACCCCCACCAGCAGCGACACTAAAATCCACACGGGATTGAGACCGATAAAACTGCCTAATAACCGAGGAGCAACTCCGCTTTCAATTACTTGCTCAATTATGGTAGCGACAGCTAAGACTGTGACGCCGAGCCAAAAGTTGTTTAATGTGATCAACAAACTGACAATGCAAATACTGAAAGGTGCCCCGAAGGGAATCATGGTCATTACACCCACACCCAAACCGAACAGCAGTCCGAAAGGAACTCGCAAAATTAAAAAAGCAACAGTCATGGACAGTCCCATCAAACCCGCCAAAGTTGCTTGCCCGACGAAGTAGTTGTGGAAGCTTCGCGCCAGCAACTCTCGCAATTGAAGGTTCAGCTTGGAGGGAAACCATTTAAACAAACCTTCCCAAAGGCGATCGCCGTGCAAGAGCAAGTAAAATGTCAGGACTATTGTGAGGAGGGAATTCAACAGACTGTCTGCCGCACCCAAGCCAAATTTGAGAATTTCGCCAGTGAGAGACTGCAATTGAGATGAAAGTCGATCGCTCAATTGGGTAGTCAAACCGCTAACATCAATGCGGAGATTGCGATTTTCCGCCCATTTGTGAAACGCTTCAATCTGTTCTGTGCCAGAAACTATCCAAGTCGGCAGTCTGGTGGCGAGTTCAGTGATTTGGTTTAGCAAAATAGGAGCCAGAGTCAGACCTAAAACCACCAATAGCAGTAAAGTAAAAAAAAATACCGACAAGACTGCTCGATCGCGCTTCAAGCCGTATCTGTGCAGAAAGCGTACTGGATAATCTAGCAAAAAAGAGAAGACTGTAGCGACGATCAAAACTGTAATCAGGGCGCGAAAATATTCAAAGACTAGGAGGGCTAACCAGCAGTTGAGTACCGCTAGGGGAAAAAACAGTCCGTAAGTCCACCAATGCGGAATTTGAGTGAAACGTCTCATCTAAGCTAACCGAGTTAAAATTTGAGATGCAAGATGTGAGATTGACGCTGCTATTCGCTGTTCTCAGTTAAACATTTTATGTTGCATTTAATTTATACTAGCCTGCTAAAAATTGCCAGTTGCTCGACCAGCAGCAGAAATAGGGCTGCGGGCAGGCAGTGCCTGCCACAACCATGTTATATCGTTTCCGCTGGCATCGATATATTACCTGCAAAATAATTTATTTTTTGCTCTTGAGACGAAAGCAGTTTGCCGCTCGCTATTCAACCTTTTTCCCCGTGCCGTTCGAGAGCTAATTGAATTAAACGGTCTACTAATTCCGGGAAAGAAATGCCGTCCGCTGCCCACATTTGCGGATACATACTGGTAGCTGTAAAGCCGGGAAAAGTGTTAATTTCATTAATCAAAACTTCTCCGGTTGATTCAATGTAGAAAAAGTCTACTCGCGCTAAACCTGCCGCGTCTACAGCCAAAAATGCTTGTACTGCCATTTCTTGGATTTGCGAGACGATCGCACCGCTGACTTTTGCCGGGATTGAGCAGTCGGCTTGTCCCAGGGTATATTTAGTTTCGTAGTCGTAGAAATCGCTTTGAAAAGTAATTTCTCCCACGGTTGAAGCTTGGGGATTATCGTTACCCAAAACTGCACATTCTAATTCTCTAGCAACCACACCCGCTTCGACAATTATCCGCCTGTCGTAGCTGGCTGCGCTATCGAGAGCTGCTTCTAACTCAGCGCGCGATCGAGCTTTAGAAATTCCCACAGACGAACCCAAATTCGCCGGTTTAACAAAGCAAGGATAGCCCAAAGTTGCTTCAATTTTGTCGCACAGTTTGGGGAAAACGCAAGGATTAGACCAGATTTCGGAACGGTTGACAGCGATGTATTTTACCTGCGGCAAACCAGCGTGAGCAAAAGCCATTTTCATCGCAATTTTATCCATTCCCAGCGCCGAACCTAAAACCCCCGAACCGACAAAAGGAAGTTGCATTAATTTCAGCAACCCTTGCACCGTACCGTCTTCGCCGTTTGGTCCGTGCAAAACAGGGAACCAAACATCTACGGCATTAAAATTAGGAAACTGTCCAGACGCGGCAGAGTCGTCTTGTCCGGGTTGTTCCTCTATTTCCACAGGTTTTCCGGTGGCTAAGACTTGTTGAGGTAATGTTCCCGACAGCCAGCGGCCGTTTTTTTGGATGTAAAAGGGCAAAACTTCGTATTTAGAGGCATTTTCGTCAGCAGCGAGGGCGCGGGCGATCGCCCGCGCCGAACTAATTGAGACTTCGTGTTCGCCCGATCGCCCCCCGAACAATAGCCCGATCCGCATCGTTGTCATTTTTCACTACTCCTAGGACTTTTCGACAAATATACACGCAGTTAGCGCAACTAACCCAGAGACGAACCGCTTTAAGACTATTTATCTCCTCTGTCTCCTCTGCGATCTCTGCGGTTAAAATCCCCTTCCCGCCTGTGAAAAGCCTAAATTCCCGCCCGGTCATTTTCAGTTAAATCGTTGCCATAATCCACAGCAAACAGCCACCGTTAGTCAAAAATTGCCTCCCTTAAACAGCTTAAAATCGAATCATTTCCCTCAGCATTCGATTCTCGGTTTCTGGCTTTCATTTGAAACAGTTTATTTCCTTCATCGTCCTTCAGCGCAGCCCGATATTCCCGGAATCAACAGAAACGCTTAATACTTCAGCCATCCTCAGTTGTCGGAATAGTTGTTTGCCGCAAAATGCGGATTGGTTTATTCATAATTTGCTGCCGATATTCAATTATATTGTTTCCGGTTGCACCGGAATTATATAGAGGACACGGCAGTGCCGTGTCCCTACCGGGATTAATTGTAGGGACACGGCACTGCCGTGTCCTAGCTGTGGGTAATATTAATGCCGATGCTACCGGATTTGATATTACTTATTTCCACAAATCTAGTTGCGATTTAACCACCCTACAATTTCAGTTTAGAGTATTGAGTTCGCCAACATTATTTGTGGGAATTCAACTCAAAACTCAAACCTCAAAACTATTCCAGCATTTCTCCTGTCAAACTAAAAGCGCGAATATCTGTAATTTTAACTCGCACAATTTTACCCGCCAATTCAGCAATATCGCCCTTAAAAAATGTCAGACGATTGCCGCGAGTGCGTCCCATCACTTGAGTCGAATCTTTGAGATTTTGGACTTCCACCAAAACCTCTTCAGTGCGTCCGAAATAGCGCTGCGATCGTTCCATCGCCGTTGTTGTCACCACATGATTGATTCGTTGCAGGCGATCGGCTTTCACCTCTTCACTCAACTGATTTTCCCACAAAGCCGCCGGCGTTCCCGGGCGCGGAGAATAAGCCGCAGTATTCACCAAATCGAAACCAACGTCTTCGATCAACTTCAAAGTCTTTTCAAACTGCGCTTCCGTCTCCCCAGGGAAACCGACAATCGCATCCGCAGTAATCGAAGCATCCGGCATATAACGGCGAATTGTATCAATAATCCGGCGGTATTTTTCCTGAGTATAGCCTCGCGACATCGCTTTCAAAATATCATTATCTCCCGACTGAAAAGGAATGTGAAAATGTTCGCAAACCTGCGGCAATTCCGCACAAGCCTTAATCAATCTCTCGGTAAAATAGCGCGGGTGGCTAGTAGCAAATCTGAGGCGATCGACACCCGGCACATCCTGCACAAAATAAAGCAAATCCGTCAAAGTATGCTGGTTGCTGCCGTCCGGTTTTGTTCCCGGCAAATCGCGCCCGTAAGCATCAATATTCTGCCCCAATAAAGTTACTTCCTTGTAACCTTGGCGGCCCAAATCCTCCATTTCCGCGCGAATTGCCTCCCGCATTCGCGACTGTTCAACCCCGCGAACATTCGGCACAACACAATAAGTGCAGCGTTCATTGCAGCCGTAAATTACATTCACCCAAGCAGTCACCTTGCTGTCGCGGCGCGGCTTAGTAATATCCTCCATAATCTCAACAGCTTCAGTCGCCACAACTTGATTGCCCTCAAAAACTTGTTCGAGTAAATCTTCAAGTCGGTTAGCGTGTTGCGGCCCCATTACTAAGTCTAATTCTGGCACTCTCCGCAGCAGCGCTTCACCTTCCTGCTGCGCCACGCATCCAGCTACAATTAAAGTTAAACCCGGTTCTTGGCGCTTGCGATGAGCTTGCCTTCCAAGGTTAGAATAAACTCTTTGTTCGGCATTGTCGCGAATCGTGCAAGTATTGTAGAGAATCAAGCTAGCTTCGTTCGGGTCTTCCGAGAACTCAAAGCCCATATTTTCCAGAATGCCGGCCATCCGTTCCGAGTCGGCTTTATTCATCTGGCATCCGAAAGTAGTGATGTGATAGCGGCGGGGTTTAACGGTCATGGCGAATTGCAGGCAAATAAAAAATATAGGTTTTCAACCTTAACAATTTATTATAACACTTCTATGTTAAACGAGATACGTCTAGTAATTGAGACTTTTAGTAATTGTAGGGTGCGCAATGCCCTCCTTACCGCTACAAAGAGTTTTAGATCCGCGACAAATTTTGCGAAGTCTGGTATCTGGCTATTCGGTTTTTTTAGTTAGATAAAAACTGTAAAATTGTTTTGGCAATACCTTGTGCAGCCAAATAAGGAACCCCATTGCCAACAGTTTTAAACATATTAGTCAACGTCATCTTAGCCGGAAGTTCAAACTCTTTGGGCAGTGACTGAACAGCCAGCGTTTCTGCAACAGAAAGTCGGCGAAGTTTGTAAGGGTGCAAGTGAACTTCGTTATTGCCGTAACAAGCTGTCGGCGAATAACGCCACCGATGCAATCGCTTGAAAGATTTTTTTGAATCATCTCCTTCATCAACGGAAGCAAACCGCTTAATGCCAGCTTTGGGTTGAAAATAGTGTTTGGCATTGGGATGGTTGAGAACGTCATTTCTTTGGAACCAAAACTCTACTGTTAACTCTTGGGGAATGCCATCAGGACAAGGCAAAAAACCATCACCTGCAAAGGCAGTTAGATCAGGCCAAGGATGAGAAAAAACTTCTGATTTTGGATAGAACATCTGACTTTGCCAAGGAAATAAACTTTCGGATAACATTTGGCTTTTTTTATCTAGGGAAATGCCCAGATTTTTGAGAAGGTTTTTGCTAAAACCAATCAAAATAATTCTCTCTCTATCTTGCGGGACACCGTATTCTATCGCATTAATTAAACGTTCTGCAAAAACGTATCCCGACTCAGACAACTTATTTTTGAGTGCGTCGTAAAAAGCTTTATGTTTTTTCGTTCTCCACAAACCTTTGACATTTTCAAATAAAAAAAAATCTGGCTGCTGCTGACAAATCAATTCAATGTATGAAGCTGAAAGTTGACCTTTATCTCCTTCTTGACCTCGGTTTTTGCCGCCAATAGAAAAGTCAGGACAAGGCGGTCCCGCGATAAATCCCACAATATCGTGATGTTTGCGGGCATCCTGCATCAATTCCCGCAGGCGAAAAGCTGGTTCTTCCCCTACAAGTCGAGTTACATCTGCTTCCTCTCCTTCGCAATATCCGTATTCTGGTAGCGGCAAATTCAGGCACTGCCGAGAATAGCGGTATGCTTGCATGAAAGGTGGGAAAATTTCATTGACATACGCTACATTAAAGCCGATCGACTCAAAACCCAGATCGAGCAAGCCTGAACCTGAAAAAAATGAGAAAATACAAGGAGGACGGTGCATTGAAGGATGCCAGCAATTTTGAGTTGAGCTTACTATAAATTATGTTTGGTGCCCAGGGATCGGTACACCTGACTGTAAATTCTGTAGGGAATTGGGAATTGGTAGAATAGCCGGAGCGGGTTTATTAGATTATGGGTTTGAGGCGATTATTGTGGGTAAAACCTGCCGCTACACGTATTATTACAGCCATTGACCGCCTCGGAAACGCCAGTAAGGAAAGAAAATCCGCATCAGTGTTTGCGATGCCAGATAAATAGCCAGCCACACTAAACTATAATGCAAAGCAAAAGCTCCCAAGTCAAAATCTTGTGCAGGTATCCCCGGCAAACCGATAATTTTGATTAAAAATAGCACAAAAAGTGCTTCCCAAATCCCGGCGAGCAATTGAAATGCACCGGGCCAATCTCGATCCCAGCGAAACTGCTGGAGCGAGATATATAAGGCATCCCAGCCGATGCCAAAAATCGCTATATACCCTAAAATCCAGAAAAAGATTGAGCCTGATTGGGAGGTAATTAAACCCAGAAAAAAGGGCAGCGTTACTAAAACGCCTATGGTTGAAAATAGCAGTAACCGAGTTTGCCAGCGACCGAATAATGTGGGAGTCATGCGATTTTAGATTTTGGATTTTAGATTTTAGATTAAATGGGAAGGTTGTTCGATTTTAGATTTTAGATTTTAGATTTTAGATTGAATGGGAAGGTTGTGTGGCTAGCGAAGGCTGGGATTTTAGATTTTAGATTGAAGGCGAAGTTTGTTAAATCTCACATTTTTTACCATTTTCAGGAACAGGCAAGATGCCTGTGAAGCAAAGAGTGAGTTTTATTGTGAGCTGGATATCCTGCCCGCCGGTAAAAAACCTATTGAAATAGTGCAATATCTCAGTTAAATCCATTAAATTCTGTACATTGCTCGTTGCCGAACTTCGTCCTTCAAGTTAGTCGGGAGATTTATTAAAAATCCACTTCAACCACTGCACGAACGATCGCCAAACGCTCAGTTTCCGCACACCAGCAACTCTGTTGGCGGCCAGACTTTCAACCGAACGCAAGGCAGCGTATTGCAAGCCCAAAAAGCTGTCTACCGGCGCGTAAGGCCCCCCCAAAGTAATCGCGCCGGCTGCGTATACCCGGCCTTCTCCGTTGCTAGCAGAACAATTCCGCAATTCGGGCACTTCAAAATCGTTGTTAACACTCAGCCGCCCCAAACCGTTGAGGGGAAGATTGTATTGAGCTACCAAATCGTTTAACAGGGGACTGGTTTTTACCTTAGCGTCCAAACCCGTAGCATCAATAATAAAATCAGCCTCTAACTTAATTTGCCCCTTGAGTTCCTTCTCCTGAATGTACGTCACCGTCCGGTTTTGACTGTCGCGCTCGACTCGCTCGACTTCCCCGAAGGTAATTTGATACCATCCTTGACTTAAACCTTCTTTTACAATCCGCCGCCAGTCGCTGCGCTGGGCTGTAGTAGTGCCACCCCAGTCGGTGAGCAACTGCGGCCGAAATTCGGGGGCGGCTTTTTCTAAAAGTACGCGGAGTTCCCCGCCCCAGCAAGCTTTCGGCCAGTTGAAAGGTTGAAATTCGTAGTGATTTTCGACGCTGCGCTGAGCGAGGTTAAATTTGTTGCCCTGAGGTTTGGGCGATCGCATCAAATGCAATACTTGAATATTGCGGTTGCGCTGTCGCGCTTCGTAAATCCGCTGCACCACCCGCGAAGCTACAATTCCCCTGCCTCTAATTAACACGCTGCCGCCGCTGGTCTCCAATTTTTCGTAAACGCCGTCGTGGTTTTCGTAAGCGTTGACAACCGACTCAAAATCCTGGGTTTTTTCGCGGTAAGCTTGCAAATCCGGCAAAAATTGAATGGCGGGATAGCCGGTGGCTAAGTGTACGTATTTGGCGATTAAAAAAGCGTGGTCGCGGTGATCCGCATTCGATCGAGAATAAGCGATCGCGTACCTGCCGTCATCTATTTTGCGAATTCCCCGCACTCTACCGTAGCGAAACATCTGATTCCACCCTATTCGATCGACTTCCCTGTCAATAGAATCAAACACATTCCCCGCGCGAGGCGTATAAGTTTCGGCAAAAGTCGGTTCAGCAAACACCTGCCACATCAACTTCAACGACATTCCCAAACGCCCTTTGAGTAATTCCTGCCAAGCTTCCCGCAAAGCATAGGGAGGCCAGCCCCAAATGTTGTCTGGACAGGAGTCAGAATTCGATCTTAGGCGTTCCCGCAGCGGAATTTGAGAATTCAGGCACAGACGCCGATAGCGGGCGTAAGGTTGCTCTTCCATGCCCAAAACCGCTATTCGATCGGTTTTCACCCCGCAAATTCTCAGCAAATCCACCCAAATAAAGCTGCCCAAACCGCCGCCAACGGCAGCCCAATCAACTTCTGCCACAGGGACTCCCATAGATTGGAGCGATCGCATATTCACTTGAGAAGCGTGCAAAAATGCGATCGGCGGAAATTCTCCCGTAGTACGTGTTTGAGGAAGCTGCAACACCATTTGCTGCCCCCGTGGGTCTGGCCCATTGGTCTGCGGGTTAAAGAAAATGTGAGAATTGACCGAGGGCGTTTCTGGGGAATTAATAGCAAAAGAAATGCCGATCGCGTAGGGGCCAACTTGCAGCATATCCCCGTTTGCCAGCACGCACCGGGTTTGGCGAACGCCGTTAACAAAAGTACCGTTGCGGCTGCCCGTGTCAGTGAGTACGATACTGTTACCTTCGGTGCCAATCACTCCGTGAAAGCGAGAAACTTGACTGCTGCTGAGCGCAATTCGAGAAACTCGTTCCCCGTTGAGTGTGGCCGGCATAGCTTCAAAAATTCGTCCCAAAGCGATGGGTAAGTCGAGTATCGGGGATCGACAATCCCCCGTAGCTGTATCTGTCCAAGTCAGTCGCAGGCGCAAGGGTTGAGAATTCATGATTATTTTTTAAACATCAGCCTTCGGCTTTGAGCTTTCTGCAACAAAGATTTTTGAAATTGAGAGTGTTTAGCGGATAGGCCGATTTTTCCTTTTTCAAACATTCACGGAGAGATCATCACACTCGCCGCAGCCGCCAAAGAAGTACCGCACCACGGACACCCCGCATTCAACTGCGCGTAAGGCGAAATTCGAGTGCACTTCGGACACTGCAAACCATATTTTGAAGGCCCCGTCGGCCCAGAGTTACCCGGTGCGGGAGGCCCCGACAGCAAAACTGTCTGCGGCGCGGCTACCTCCACCTCAGTCACCTTCACCACCTCGATTTGCACTTCGCCTAAATGGATGCGGCTTCCGGGACTCAATTTTGCTTCGCCTCGGGCGAGAATTTTTCCGTCAACCAGGGGCGGATTGCTTTCGCGCAAATTCCGCACTGCATACTCCTGCAATTCCTGATTAAAAAATATTTCAACCTGCAGACCCGATACGCTGGGATGGGAAAATACTATATCGCACTTCGCCGGATCGCGTCCGAGCCTCACGGTTCCCGGATTTTTGCTCGGCTGTCCGTTTTGAATTGTCAGAGTTTGACGCACCCCAGCTTCTGTCCATGCTAAAGTGAGCTGGCTTGTCATGATTGTATAGTTTGCTCAAAAATATAAAAAAATATTAGCTGATTTATTTTGAGGACGGACTTCCTCACCAAAAAACTTAATTAGAATTATTGACGCCGACTCGATCAAACTTCTAAAAATATTATGTGCAGCCAAACAAAAAAGCCCCGAAGTCAGGGCTTTTGATGCTCGTATTGGCTTTTTTTGAGAGACTGACTAGCGCTGGCCAGCTTTTCTTTCCCACAAAATTATTCACCCCAGTGCAGCTTTGTTAAAATTTTGCTGTTAAAGATTTGCCAGCGATTGCTAAAAACTAATTGCTGTGGGGTTTTCAGATTTGCGAAGCTTTGGTGCGCTAATAACGAATTTTGGAGGTATGGCGATCGAACTATCTCGGGAAATTCGCTCGCCCCACCTCCTCAAACGCTCAGTGTCCTAGTGCTATCTCTCAAGCTGCAACTGTGCAATCTTTCGTTGCAGCGCCAGCCGAGAGACTTATTCGCTCTTGCGGCTTTTCCGACCGCCTTCGCGACCAATTTGAGCCATGTGTTCGCGATTTCTGCTGACAGCTTCGCCGCCTTTTTGACCAGCTTCTCTGGCTTCTTCAGGGGTGAATTCGTGTGCAGTTCCTTTCTCGTGTGCAGCTTTTCCGCCTTTGCTAGCAATTGCGCGCTGTTTTTCTGCATCCATAGAAGCGAATCCGCGTTTGCTTTTCTCAGCCATGACTGTCTCCTTGTTTTTTTTCTGATTTTTTAGCTCGATCGCGCCTTCGCCTCCCACTGTCGTGGTTGCTCCCAGTCAGTGGTGAGATATCCGACGGTAAATTATGAAACCTCATCAGACGAATCTCTGCTTTTGGTTTAACTCGCAGAATGAATATTTCATAATTTACAAATGTGAACTAAAAATAGTTCACGCCCGGGCACTATAGTTAGAGCCGCCAATGTTTAAGCAGGTTACTGTCTTTCAATCATTGTAGAAACCCCCCAACTTTTATACCTCTTTCTCAGGTATAGTCATTCTTTAGTTCGCTGGAAGGATGGAAGCTAAAGCTGATTGGGGGTAGACTCAGAGGATTTTTTGACTTAACGGCGACACCTCAAAAATTAAAAGTCCCAAGAGGGATGCTTTTTTGCCTTTTTACTTTTTTTTTGATGCCTTCCGCGCTTGCCAGTTATCCCGATGTTAGTTGGTCTGCCGATCGAGTTGTTTCTGGTAAGCGATATTTTGGGGCGCAGCACAGGACGTACTCGATCGCACTTTTCAAGTTTACCTTATGGCCTATCGAAACATAAATCGGTTTTACCCCTGTTTGCGTCCTCAGCGCTGCACCTACCGTTGCTCCCTCCAGCAGCAAGGGTTCCCAACTGCCCCGGTCGAGACCGACTTCTGAATGTTCTCCAATAAATCGATTTTTGGCAACTCCGATGGTCGCAATCCCTGTCAACACCCCCAAATGGCAGGCAAGACCGAACCTGCGGGGATGGGCTAGTCCTTGACCGTCGCACAATATTAAGTCTGGCCTCAAACTGATATTTTCCAAAGCCTCAAGGACTGCCGGCACTTCTCGAAAAGACAGGAAACCCGGAATATAAGGAAAAGTTGTAGGACTGCGAACCACAGCTTGCTGCTGCAACTGCAAGTCGGGAAAGCTCAGAACTGTTACAGCGGCCCGCGATACATCGTTTGCACTGTCGTAGCCGACATCTACGCCTGCGACGTACCGAATTGTCTCCAGTTGATTTTCGGTAATTACCTCTGACCGAAGCTGTTCTTGAATGGCGATCGCCTCTTCAATTGTCTGCGGCCAAGGGTGTCGCTGCAACATTAGGCATCTTTATTTAACCGTTCTCATCTAAGTCTAACTTATTTTCTGGCATTTTTAAACTCGGATTTTTATCCTTTTACACTATAAATTCACAGCTTGCGTAAGGAGTCTTTCTTTATACTCTGGATGTTTGAGTAAGGCGGGCCGAGGCTTATTCTACAAATAGAGTCTGTACGTCGGAGAGTGAAATTCTATCTTTCGCGGCTTGCACCAATCCGCAAAGGTTTCACTGCCGCTCACCTCCAATTTTCTACTCAAAATTTACAAAAAATACCTATTTGATGCTGATTTTTTAGCTTTCTAGAAAGCTTTATCTTTGCGATCGCCATTTTATCGCTTGTCGGAGAGTGATCGAGCTATCTATTTACTTCTGCTTTATCTAAAAAAAACCTCCTTGTCAAGATGATTGAAACATTTATTCATCAATAATCTCACCCAGCTACAAGTGCCATTGTTCATCCTCGCTCATCGAGTTAAGAAGTTCCCAGACCCTCACAACTATATGACTTTTATGACAAAAAATAAATGAATTTATGAGTTGTTGCACCATTAACATGAAGTTATAATCTTAGATAATAGCGAATAGAAAACTAACATCAAGTAACACAACATAGGTGAATTAAGATATGAAAACCATGCAAAGTGTTCGGTACAACCTAGCTCTCTACATCGTCGGTGGCATCGTCTTCATCATCGCCGCCTTAATTTTAAGACCTTTTACCATCGTCGGCGCAGGGGAACGGGGCGTCATGATGCGCTTTGGCAAAGTTCAAGACGCTATTTTAGATGAAGGCATCCACCCGATTTTACCGATCGTCACCTCTGTAAAAACTCTCAGTGTGCGGGTACAAAAAACAGACTTGAAAGCAGATGCAGCCTCCAAAGATTTGCAAAGTATTACTACAGATTTGGCAGTCAACTGGAATGTCGATCCTGCCAAAGTCAATCAAATTTTCCAACAAATAGGAGACGAAGAACAAATTGTTACCAGCATTCTGAGTCCGGCTATTTCGGAAGTTCTCAAAGCAGCAACTTCTAAAAAAACCGCAGAAGAAATTATCACTAAGCGCACGGAACTGAAAACAGAAATCGACAACAGCCTCAAAAAGCGTTTGGAACCTTACGGCGTCATCGTCAGAGATGTTTCGTTAATAAATTTTGGCTTTTCTCCAGAATTTAGCAAAGCCATCGAAGCCAAGCAGATAGCAGAACAAGAAGCCAAACAGGCAGAATTTACAGTTAAAAAAGCAACCCAAGACGCTCAAGCCCAAATTAATCGCGCTAAAGGTCAAGCCGAATCTCAGCGCTTGCAGCGGCAAACTTTAACTCCTGAAATTTTGCAGCAGCAAGCGATTGAAAAATGGAACGGTCAGTTTCCGACAGTAATGGGAGGAGGTGGAACTTTGCCCTTAATTAATATTGCGCCGCCGAGCTCTCAAGCTGCAATTCCTGCTAAATAAGCTGCTGCGCATCCCGATTAACGGACCGCGGGGAGAAGGGGAGAGGGGGAGAGAGTCCGAGGGGCAGAGGAATAGAGAGAGCGTTTTCACTGCAGAAGTGAAGATGTGCTTTTTTAAATGCCCAACAGCAAGCGTATAAAATACAACTAACAACTAAGGTTAAATCCCGCTTACTTAAGTACCAACATACAATTTACGTGGCGCAAACTCTGAAAAACGCTAAAGTAAGAAGCAACTCGGAAATTGTAAAGGTTTGCTTGAAAGTTCGGCTGATGGGAGATCGGGAGAACCAGTCAATTTCTAATTTAGGTGAAGTGGGGGGTGCCGGCGATCGCCATACTGCATCAGAAGCACTGTGGCTGCGCGATCGAGCCTTGGCAGCTACTAGCAGCGGCATTGTCATTGCTGACGCCAATGCACCCGATTGCCCCATAATTTATTGCAATCCGGCCTTTGAACGGATGACAGGTTACTGCGCCAGTGAAATCTTGGGGCGCAATTGCCGATTTTTGCAAGGTCCGGATACCGATCGAACTACTGTAGCTAAGATCCGCGACGCCTTGCGCCAAGGTCTAGAAATCAAGACAACAATCAAAAATTACCGCAAAGACGGCAGTCCTTTTTGGAGCAAATTGTCGCTATCTCCCGTGCGAGACGACAGCGCTAATTTGACTCACTTCGTAGGGATTCAGTCGGACTTGTCGGAACGCATCTGTGAAGTGCACGAAGCCTTGCAGCAAGCTAACGACCAATTGCAAACGATTTTGGAAGCAGTTCCGGGAACAGTATCTTGGATTAGCTCGGATTTGCACTATTTGGGGGTTAACCAGCACTTAGCCAAACTGCACGGTTTGCCGCCGTCGGCTTTTGTCGGTCAAGATATCGGTTTTCTGGGCGCTAGCTCGGATTTTAACTCTTTTGTGGTGGAGTTTTTTGCTGGCGACGCTACGGAAGCGGTTAAAGAACTCAGCGTTAAGGTGAAAACAGATGGCGGAGAGTCGGCGGGATACTATTTGATTGTGGCTCAAAAGTACGATCGCGGCAAAGCAGCTTGTCTGGTAGGGATAGACATTACCGAGCGCAAGCGGATAGAAGAAGCTCTGGTGCTGACTCGCAAGGCGGTGGAAAGTTCGAGCGACGCGATCGGGATCAGCGATGCGAACGGCACTCACATCTATCAAAATCAAGCATTTTCTCAGCTATTTGAATGGGATACGGCAGAGGAATTTAAGCTAGCCGGAGGTATACCGGCAGTTTTTGCTGACCCCGCAGTCGCAAGCGAGGTACTCGACACTATCGCCCACGGTTATTCTTGGTCTGGTGAAATTACCAACCGCACCAGAAGCGGCGAAATGTTGCAAGTGCTGCTGCGGGCCGATGCTATTAAAGACCGCACAGGGAAAATAGTCGGTCGGATTTACATGAATACCGATATTACCGATCGCAAGCGCACTGAACAAGAGCTGCGGCAAAGCGAGAAGCGCTTTCGATCGTTGATTGAAAATGCTAGAGACATTATTGTGATTCTGGACGAGAAAGGCTTTTGTCGCTATGTCTCTCCTTCCCTAGAGCGGATTTTGGGCTACCCGACGGCGGAAGTGCTCGGCCGATATGTATTTGACTTGATTCACCCTGACGAATTGGTGATAGTGGATCAAGTGTTCAAAGGTGTCATGCAAAAGCCGAGAGTTAGCCTGGGAATGGCCGAATACCGAGTGCAGCACAAGGACGGTTCCTGGTGCGTGTTGGAAGCGGTGGCGACGAATTTGCTCGACGAACCTTCGGTGCGGGGAATTGTGGTCAACTGTCACGACGTGACTGAGCGCAAGCTGGCTGAAGAGCAATTGTTGCACGATGCTTTGCACGATGCGCTGACGGGGTTGCCGAACCGGGGTTTGTTGACTGACAGGTTGGGGCAAGCTTTTGCGCGCGCGCAACGGCATCCAAGCGATCGGTTTGCGGTGCTGTTTCTGGATTTGGACAGGTTTAAGGTGATTAATGACAGCCAGGGACACCGCACGGGCGATCGGCTGTTGGTGGCTGTGGCTCGCCGTCTCTTGACTTGTTTGCGGCCTGGCGATACGGCGGCGCGTGTGGGGGGAGATGAGTTTGTGATTTTGCTGGAGGAAATTCAGGGTGTTGATGAGGCGATCGCCCAAGCAAAGGAAATTCTCCAGGCGATCGAACGACCGCTTTATTTGGAAGGGAATAAAGTTTTAATTACTGCTAGCATCGGCATTGCTTTGAATACCGACAAATATCAGTGGGCAGGAGATATTTTGCGCGATGCTGATATTGCGATGTACCGCGCCAAAGCTCTCGGTAAAGCTCGCTACGAAGTGTTTACGAGTTCGATGCACACTCGGGCTGTGGCTTTGATGAACTTGGAACACGATTTGCGGGAATCGGTTGAAGAGCTGAATTTGAAACATTCAATAGTGGATTTAGGATGTGGGGCGGCGCAGCAAAACTCGCCTACGAGCGAAATCGAGCGGAAGTTGGAGCGTCCGAAATCGCAATTTGCTCCTTTTAAATTGGAATGTCCTTTTACTGTTTATTACCAGCCGATCGTTTCTTTGAAAAGTGGCTCAGTTATCGGATTTGAGGCGTTGGTGCGCTGGCTGCACCCGGAACGAGGTTTAGTTTCCCCGATGGAATTTATTGCGATGGCGGAGGAAACAGGGCTAATTACGCCTTTGGGTTTGTGGGTTTTGAACGAAAGCTGTCGCCAAATTATCAAGTGGCAGAGTTTGAATTTACCTGTGGGAAATTCGGGACTGACAGTAGCAGTAAATCTTTCCGGGAGGCAGTTTTCGGAACCGGACTCGATCGAGCAAATTAAGCAAGTTTTGCTGGAAACGGGTGTGGACGCTCGCTGTTTGAAGTTGGAGATTACTGAGAGTGTGCTGATGGAAGATGGGGAAGTGGCGGCGGGGATGCTTTCGCAGTTGAGAGAGTTGGGGATTGAGCTGTGCATTGATGATTTCGGGACTGGTTATTCGTCTCTGAGTTATTTGCACAGGTTCCCGATTAATATTTTGAAGGTCGATCGCTCTTTTGTCAGCCGCATCGGGGAAAAGGGCGAAAATTTGGAAATCGTGCGCGCGATCGTCATGCTGGCCAGCAGTTTGGGGATGAAAGTAGTGGCAGAAGGTGTCGAAACCGCCGTCCAGTTGGCTCAAATGCGGGCGATCGGCTGCGAGTACGGTCAGGGGTACTTTTTCTCTAAACCTCTCGACAGCGAGGCAGCTACAGCCTTGTTGAGCCGATCGCCGAAATGGTGAACTGAACCAAATATTTAATTTGTATATTGAAAAATATTAAAACTATTGCGCGGTGCGCTTATTGTAGAATCACACGATTTTAGATTTTAGATTTTAGATTGAAGAAAGCGACCCCACTGATAAATCCGGCGGCTTGCGATCGGGATTCGGAGCTTTTTTCTCGCTCCACGAATGAATCCGGGGGCTTGTGACCAAATTGCTTGATTGTAAATAAGGGCGATCGGTCTTTTGCTAATCGATGCCTGGAGTGTTAAAGTTACACTTGAAAAATTACAATTGAGTAGAATAGCAAACTCTCGAAATAGGTAAAAATATATGTCTCAATCTATTGTGCCAGCAGTCGAAGAAAAACAGCTCGATACTTCGCCGACATTAACTTTTGAAGAATACCGATTTTATCAAAGCAATGACGATGTAAAATACGAATTGTACAAAGGCAAATTAATACCGATGGCAACAGCGACAGTTTTACACATAAAAATTTGCGAATATTTAGTTTACAAATTGCAGCGTTACCTAGCTGAACACAATCTTGATTTAGTAGCAAAAACAGGTTTAGGAGTCAGAACCGAAGAAAATTCCTCCCGTGTTCCTGATGTAGTTGTTTGCACTAAAAGTCTTTTAGAGCAAGCTGCTGCTAGACCCGGAGGGGGCATCCTTGACTTTGATGAAACGCCATTATTAGTGATTGAAGTAGTCAGCCAAGATCGGCGGGCAGATTATATAACTAAACGAGTAGAGTATGAACTAGCTAACGTGCCGGAATATGTGATTGTTGACCCTGCAGAAAACCGACAGCGGGTGCGAGTTGCGGCATTTCCAAAAGGTGATGACGTTTATGCACAGGTAGATTACTTGCCCGGTGAGGAAACGGTATCTGTAGTATTTCCCAATCTGAGATTATCAGTCAATGAAATTTTAGATCCGCCATTGGTAGAAGGGTTAATTAAGGCAGAACAAGCTCAATTGCAGAAAGCTGAAAGATTGGCGGCGAGGTTGCGGGAATTGGGCGTAGATCCTGATGCTGTGTAGGCAATTGGATAAAGTGCGATCGCCTTTTACGAGAGAATTCACATACACAGGCCAGTCAAAATCCGACGGGCCGAGTACATTAGCAGCGGGATCTGTAGCTTTTACCATTGACGCATATTAATAAGTGCGATCGAGCAATTTATCGTAACTTGTCGGTTCTGAATGAAGGAGTTGCTTAATCTAGGTATGAAAAAAAATTAGTTGAAAATCCCGAAGCTTTGTGGATACTGGTTTCTCTGACTTGCATATTTAGCCTTTCATACCGTAAATCAGCAACGCCAATTTTTGCAACCATTGCTGCTTACTGGTTCCATAATTTTCCATGTCTTCCCATCCATCACCTCCAGCTATTGTAGATAATATGGCAATGACGAGAATGTCTTTAAATAGGTGGCGTTTGGTTCGGTTCACTATGAGGGTCGGGTACGTCGTCAAAATAACTTGACAAGCTCCCTTGTAACTCTTGCATGGAAATAGGTTGGGGCGGGTTTTGTGGTTGCTTTGATTTAGGCCTTGCGAAAACTGGCGCGAATCCTTGATTCATTGAGTTTTACCCACCGCGCCGGGCGACTTAGCTTTTAAGACATTATAGAATCGCTAATACCTAAAGCCCTCATCCTCTATAGTCGTATTTTTGTCAAGTACAATTTATACCAAATTAGATGAGCTTACCCTGGATGTGAGGCAGGCTAAAGTATCATTCTCGACCGCTATTTAGAGCAGCAGCAACTGTATCGGATATTTGTAATATTTATTTGTCGAGCCAGCTCTTTTTCGATATCTGGTCGCACAGGTAATCGAATTGTCCCATGATTTTAGCTTAAAGACTCTTTTTCCTAATTTAACCGATATCTCATCAATTTACTACTTAATTTCGTCCCCGTATTAGCCGGTAAATCAGCCCTTATAAATCCTGTCTAACTATTAATGAAATTGCTACATATTGAACACATAAATGCGATTATGAGCTGAATTTGGATGAACGCTCTTTCATAAAAACTAACGCATTTTCTGTACCCTGGTATGCAGGATTCAATCCCTGACGGGGCTGGTAATTAGTTGGCCAGTCACGCCAATATGCCACCAGCCCGCTACAGTATTTCGATGGTTTAGAGAAGTTTTCCACTACCTTGAAGCGGGTTAAAATGATCGCTTTTACCCGTCCGTCTCCTTCAATCCATCCTCCAACAGCACCCGCACGATATCTACTTTCTTGCGCCCCGTCTTTGCGGCTAACATCGACAGTTTGCGGTGCAGGAATTCGGACATATCCACAGCAAACCTAACCGTTGCTTCTTTATCGGGTACTTGCAGTTTGCTCATCAGGCTAGGCTCCTTTGATTGAATGCGAACTGGTTCTAACGCCGATGCTTCCGGCTGCGGTGGTGTTGGAGTTGGCAATGCAGTTTCCTGTGCGGGTTGTGTGGCTAGTGTTTTCGCTATTAGTGATGCTGTGGGTGTTGTTGCTAGCGATACAACGAATGGTGGTGCTTGCACACCTGTTTTTATGTGTGTTAGCTTATTACGTAGAAGGGCATATGTGTCAACGATTACCGTCCGTCGTCGTTGTTCGAGGATGAGGAGCGGTTGAATGCTTCTGATTCGGAGCAGGTGGTTGTTCCGGTTAAGCCATCCACTCCAGCAAAACGGAAAGCTTCAACAAAATGTACTTTTGAGGGTTTTCCACTTCTAAATTTTCGGACGTTAATAACAAATTTATCGACAATCGCTAAAAATCGAGTCTAGCCTAAATTGCGTCGGGTTTCAGTTAGTTTCGACAAGCTGACGATGCCGGCTCCTTTGCAACAGAGAACTTTGGATTTACTGAAGGTTTTCCTAATATTGTAGTCATCTATTAGGCGAGGGCATTAGCCCTATTGCCCGACTGATGGGGTTTTTGCTTGGATGCGATCGACCACAAAGGGGAAGTTCCGCTAGAAAAGTTGAGATAGTCTCAACTTTTCGACAGTTTTCGGGAAAGCAACGCTTACGCATCACACCAGGAAGCAAAGCGAGCTCGCTTTCTATTTAGCTACCCTTAAACAACGAAACTATACTTAAATCTTCCACCAGTCGAATAATCTCACATTCCGTCTGCCCTGCTTGACAACAGGGGTTAAAACCCAAAGTTAATTTCTAGCTTCTCTGACAGGGGTGAAACTTCCTAATTGGTGCATTGTCTTACTTAGAGGCATCCAGCACATCCATGAATTTTCCATTCAAAGCACGTTTGAAGAGCCAGAAGAATTCACCAAAAATGGTGATGCCGTTAATTAACCAACATTGGTTGGTGCGGATCGTCCTGCGCTCTATTTCCTACTTCCGCAAAGACTTATGGCTGATCGTCACGCTCTTGCTTTTGATCGGGGCATCGGTGCTTTTCAACCTTCTCAACGCGTGGCCGGTGGCTATTCTAGTCGATACGGTTTTGTCACCAACTCCTCCAGCCAACTGGATTCATACGCTGTTTCTTGCCCCGTTCGGTGAAGGCACGCTGAACCGAATTTTCGGAATGGCGTTCGTCGCGATGATTATTAGAATCCTGAGCGATACCGTCTTCATGCTCCGCAGGATGTTGAACTACCGCATCCAGTACAACGGAACCTTGCGGGTTCGCACCGAACTCTACGACAAAATGCAGGCGCACAGCCTCGGTTGGCACGGGTCGCGATCGCAGGGTGACGCAATCTATCGGTTGAGCTACGACAGCCTCGGACCCTGGGGGGTGATCGATACGCTCATCGGCTCCACGGCCGCATCGGTGACGCTGACGGCGATGATCTGGATCATGCTGTCGCGCCACGTCCTTCTTACCGTGTTTGCACTTTCGTTCACGCCGCTTCTAATACTGGCGAATTGGTATTTCGAGGGAAGGATTAGGAGTCGAGCCCTGGAGTCGAAGCAGACCGATGCGGTGATGACCTCAACCATGCAGCAAGGTATAGAGTCGATCGGGCTAATCCAGTCCTTCGGTCGAGAAGCAACGGAGTCGCGGCGCTTCGGGCAGATGGTCGAACGCAGCGTCAAGGCATCCATGCGACTCAATTGGCAAGAGAACCTCTATCCGCTAGCGGTTCAGGTAGTCTTCGCCCTGGGAAGCGGGGTAATCTTAGGCTACGGCGGATACCTAGTTTATCGCGACCAGTTCTTGCGTCCGGTGCCGAACGGCGTGAGCATCGGCGATCTGCTCGTATTCATGGCGTACCTGGGGCAGTTCTGGGACCCGATAGGTTGGGTGTTGGGGTTCACTACTAAGATTCAAACGTTTGTAGCTTCATGCGATCGCGTCTTTACTGTTATTGACGAGCCGCCCGCCATAAAAGATCAGCCTGACGCGCGATCGCTTCCCGTCCATCCCCGCACACTAGCACTTTCCGATGTAAGCTTCGAGTACAATTCTGGGCAACCCGTCTTGCGGAACATTAATGCTAGTATCGAGCCGGGTCAGATGGTGGCGTTTTTGGGCCCTAGCGGGACGGGAAAGAGCACGCTGCTCAATCTCTTGCCTCGCTTCTACGACCCGACATCGGGCAGCGTCCTCCTCGACGGCTTCGACCTCCGCACCCTTAAACTTGCCGATGTCCGCAAACACATGGCGCTCGTCTCGCAAGGCAGCCCACTCTTTCCCGGAACGATCGCAGAAAATATTGCTTACGGTCGCCCGGATGCTCTGCTCCTCGATATTCGGGAGGCGGCGGTCGAATCCGGGGCAGCCGAGTTCATCGAAACTTTGCCGGAGCAGTACGATACTTTAATCGCTGAGGGCGGTCAAAACCTCTCGGGCGGACAGCGACAGCGCTTAGCTATTGCGCGAGCGCTCGTCACTAAGGCCCCCATACTCATCCTCGACGAACCCACGAATGCGCTGGACTTGAAGCACGAGCAGTGGGTCCTAGAGACTCTGCAACGTCTGCGGCGCAAGAGAACCATCATCTTGGTCACGCACCGACTCGAAACTGCCGTAGACTGCGATCTGATTTTTGTGATGCAGGAGGGCGAGATTGTCGAATCTGGCACTCACGCCGAACTCCTTACCCAGCAAGGGTTCTATTACCGAATGTTGGGCTACAAGCCAGTAAGGTCAATAGGGCTTACTGATAAACCGCTCGGTTAAACTTACCCAAAACTACCCAAGTCTAGATTTAACTGGACAGAAGTAGTTTCGGCGTTAACTTCCTGTTTTACAGCGGTCTTAGAATGACTTCTAAGAGGTTTGTCCGCTCCGCAGGCAATCTCGGTAGAGCTTACCGTTTCTGACCGTTCAGGGATAAAAATATCCTCAAACCATCGGTCAATATTACGAGCCGCATTTAAGTCCCTGTTTGCTCTGTAGCCACAGTCAGGACAGATATAAACGCGGTTTTTTAACGGTATTTTGTGACGGTGATTACCACAGTTAGAGCAAATTTGAGAACTTGGAAAGAACCTATCCACTAGGATTAGTTTGCTTTGGAATCTCTCAGTTTTGTATTCTAACTGGCGTTTAAACTCGTACATTCCACAATCAGCAATTGCACCTGCTAATTTATGGTTTTTCAAGAATGCCTTGACGTGCAAATCCTCGATTTTAATTTAGCTGTGGTTTTTGGCGAGGTGGTGAGTTAGTTTGGGGAGCATCTCAATTATGCAAAGAGTATAAATACTAACAAAAGCAGTATGCAAGAAGTATGTAAAATGTAAAAATACACTTACGAGCGAGAAAACATGACCCCAGAAGAAACTCAAGAACTCCAAAAAAGTCTACAAAAGATATCCGCTATCTTACTCAAGAATACACCATCAGAACAGCTAAAAGACTTTGGCAGTATTGAATTAGCGGTTAGAGACAATGTACTCAAAGAACTAGCCCCAGAGATAGGAAAATTTTTTAAGCAACAGCAGCCAAACAGAAGCAGGCAGAGCCAGAGAAATCCAGACCTGCATGGGTAAATGGCGAGTGAGAGAACAACAAAGTAAAAAACTCGGACTCAAGAAAGGGACAAGATTAAGCCCTCACTTAGAAAAAAGCTGCCTAATATTGAGCGCCAACGTATCTGTCGCCAATACCACCAAAGACTTACAACAACTCACAGGAATATACGTATCCCACAGTACGCAACAACGGCTAGTACATTGACAATAATTTGTGGAGGCTCTAGCAGAGAAAACTGTCACTGCTTTGAGTTTAGATGGAGGCAAGGCAAGATTAAGGACCGACCTAGGAGAAGCCAGTGAATGGCGAGACTACAAAGCCGTGGCATTGCATCATCAACAGGTGCTGCTTTCTTTAAAGAGAATAACAAGCTATTGGATTTGGTGAATCGACAGCCTCGATAGTGAGCCAATTACTTGTTTGGGTGATGGACATCCAGGGGTCAGGAATTTGATAGCTGCGATTGCTTCATTCGAGAAACGTTTAGAGATTTTAGATTGGTCTCACCGATCCGGAAAACCTGTACAAATTGGGTGCTTCTAATCAACGTTTGCGAACAGTGGAGACTCATCTGTGGCGTGGTCAGGTCGATGGGGCAATCGCTACTTTGGCTGACTGGGATGTACCTCACGTCAAGAACTTTCTGGATTATCTAGAACGACATCGATGTAGAATTCCTGATTGTCAGGCGATGCAATCTCAAAAGATCACAATTGGTTCGCTTTGCTGTCGAGGCGACAATTAAACAGATTGGAGGGAGAATTAAAATATCCGGGGCCGGTGGAATCGTGACAATCTGGCTCAAGTTCTGAAACATCGTTGTGCTTATTTAAATCTCGCTTTGGCCTGAATAGTATTTATACTCATTACATATTTGAGATGCTCCCTAGTCTAGATGGAAGCTCATAACGGTAAATGTATTAGTAGTTACCTTTTACACCATAAACTCAGGAGAGCCATTAGCTTTAACTTGATACAACAGTGGCTAAAAGTTTTTCCGATTCCACAATTATCTACAGGCTTGGCTCGATTAAATGCGTTAATGAATTTTTACCCAAATCCCTTCTTTCACTTGATGAATGAGAGTGAATTTTTATTTTCTTCTTCCGCTTAGTGACAGAAGACGGATATCAGTTATTGAGAATGCTAAAAAGCTATACAAAATAAGTATTACAGGCAAAATATATGAACAATGGCATTGTAGGGGTTAGGGGTTCGAGTCCGCTATTCTCCATAAAAAAGATTAAATAAACGGCACTGCCCTATCCTAATTTGTACGCAAACAGTACCACCGTGTGCTTAAATGCGATCGCGCTTTGTACCGAAACAGTAGCACCCCGTGTTTAAATTCGATCGCACCGCACACCCTGAAAACCAATTTTCCCGTAAAATCAAAACAGTCTACCCGCAAAAACAAAGCGCTACCTGTGGCAAAGTCAACTGAACCCAACAATCCAGAGAGTCCGATCCAACAACTTGCCCGATCGCCTCTGTACGACCTATCATTACAACTCAAAGGCCGGATGGTGCCCTTTTCTGGGTGGGAGATGGCAGTACAGTACGCAGGCATCAGCAGCGAACATCAAGCAGTACGTCAGCAAGCAGGAATGTTTGACATTTCCCACATGGGAAAATTTGGTTTAACAGGGAAAAAAGTAATAGAAAAATTTCAACCCTTAGTACCCTCAGACTTGAGCCGCTTGCAACCCGGTCAAGCTCAATATACAGTCTTGCTAAACGCCAAAGGCTGCATCTTAGACGACATTATTTTCTACTGCCAAGAACCAGACGCTATTACTAACGAAGAACGTGCAGTAATCATTGTCAACGCCGCCACTCGCATCCCAGACAAAGCATGGATAACCACGCACTTAGAATTGAGCGAACTCAGTTTTAGAGACATCTCCGAAGATAAAGTTTTAATCGCAATTCAAGGGCCGGAAGCTGTTAACTATCTCCAGCCTTTTGTGGAAGACAACCTGGCACCAATTAAGGCATTCGGTCACTTAGAAACAAATCTGTTGGGACAGCCCAGTTTTATTGCCAGAACTGGTTACACCGGCGAAGATGGGTTTGAAATCATGGTGGATGCCGAAGTAGGAAAAGAACTGTGGCAAAAATTGTTAGCTGCTGGGGTTGTGCCCTGCGGTTTGGGTGCGAGAGATACCTTGCGTTTAGAAGCAGCAATGGCTCTTTACGGTCAAGATATAGACGACAATATCACGCCTTTAGAGGCTGGATTGGGTTGGGTAGTTCACCTCGACACCAAAGGCGATTTTATTGGTCGCGAGGTTTTGGAACAGCAGAAAGCGAGTGGAGTATCGAAGCGTTTGGTAGGGTTAGAAATGGAGGCGCGGCACATTGCACGCCACGGCTATCCGGTAATATTTGAAGGCGAAACAGTAGGAGAAGTTACTAGCGGTACATTATCGCCTACATTGAATCGGCCAGTAGCCCTCGCATTTGTTCCGGCAAAATTAGCTAAAATTGGTCAGCAATTAGAGATCGAAATTCGCGGTAAAAACTATCCGGCTAGTGTGGTGAAAAAACCCTTTTATCGCTCGCCAAACCGCCCCAGTTAACTTAAGTAAGCGAGCATTAATTCAGGGGCGTTGCTCAGAGCAAGGGTTCACAAGAAAGTGTAAGTGTAAGTGTTGTTGTGGAACGGGCTTCTAGCCCGTTGCTCATATTGGTCGAGAAGATTCATCTACTAGCTTAGCAAATTTTTGCAAAGTTGCAGCATAGCGATCGCCCGCCACGTCCATCAAATCATTATGACCCGCCCCATCAACCCAAAAATTCAATTTCGGCTGCTTCGCGGCTGCAAACAACTGCTCTCCATGCCAAAAATGCACCACGTCATCAGCCTTACCATGAATTACCAAAACAGGCGATCGAACTTTGCCAATCTTATCAATATTCACAAACTTATCAAAGGGTAAAATCGGAATCCGCGTCAACACCCGAAAAGCGGAAACAAAGGAATTTTCAACCACCAAACCGCCCACTTTTTGGCGCGACGCCAAATCAATTGCCGGCCCACCGCCCACAGAACGCCCATAAAGAATAATTTGCTTTGCAGGTACTCTCAACTGTTGGGTTAAATAATTATACGCAGCATCAATATCACGATAAGTATTATACTCAGAAGGATTTCCCTGACTCGTGCCGTAACCTTGATAATCATAGGCAAACACAGCAAACCCGCTATCTCGAATCTCTCTGAGTACCCACAAAATCCCGCCCAAGTCTTCCGCATTCCCGTGACTGTAAAGTATGGTATATTTAGCTTGCGGGTTAGGAAAATGAATAGCAGAAATTTTCACGCCATTAGCTGAGCTAACTTTGATAACTTCCATGCTATCACTCTGACTAGATGGGGGATGTTGGAAAATTAGCCGTTCTGAAAAAAAGAAAGCGTAAAAACACAGAAATGCGTAAATAAAAATTATAGATTTCATAAGTCGTTTGACAGAAAATTCTCCGAAAAGTAAGCGTTTAATATTTTTTCTGTTCCACTTAGTCATTACTAAAGGCTCATAGTTGAATAAGATTTAACTAATACTTTTTTATTGCGAGAAAAGACATGGCACTAACATACCCCGATGACTTGAAATACCTAGACACCCACGAATACATCCGACTCGAAGGCGAAATTGCCACCATCGGCATTAGTGCCTTTGCAGTTGACCAACTCGGCGATATCGTGTTTCTAGATTTGCCAGAAGTCGGTGCAGGGTTGGAAAAAGGCGAAGCTTTCGGTACAGTCGAGTCAGTGAAAGCCGTTGAAGACTTGAAAGCACCAGTTACCGGTACAGTCGTAGAACGCAATGATGAAATTATAGAGTCTCCCGAAAATTTGGCGGAAGACCCCTATGGCGCTGGCTGGCTGCTGAAAGTGCGCGTTGACAACACCAGCGACGCAGACGAGGCTTTCTCGGCCCCGGAGTATCGCAAAATGGTGGAAGGCGAGTAGTTATGAGTTTTGGGTTTTGAGTGGGAATTTGGGGCTAGGGCTCGTTGATTCCTCCACAATCCGCCAGGGGTTGAAACCCACGGGGCTTATAGCACAAGTCGTCTAAATACGACTGAAATACTAAGCAGTTGCGTGGCGATTTGCGATAAGTGCGGCTTAATCTAAGGTCGGCGACCGACCACTTTAGCTGTGAGACAGGGGTTGAAACCCCTGTCGGACTGTCGGACTTTAATAGACCCAGAAAATCTTCCTGGTTTTCTTAGCAAAATGTTACAAACAAAGAAGCAAAAGTCTATTCAGGAGAATCCGCCTTGGTACTTTACAGCCCTCAACTTGAACCCAGTCAGCAGCAAAACCTTTCCCCCATCGGTGGTTTTGCGGGCCGACACATTGGCCCGACACCCAGCGAAATCCAGCAAATGCTCAATGTTTTGGGCATTTCCAGCCTCGATGAGTTGATTGACAAAACGGTTCCTGCGGCGATTCGCATTTCTCAACCGCTACAACTTCCCGCAGCGCAAAGCGAATACAGCGCTTTGGCAGAATTGAAAGAAATTGCTGCCAAAAATCAGGTATTTCGATCGTATATCGGCACAGGATATCACGACTGCATAACTCCCCCCGTCATTCAGCGGAATATCCTAGAAAATCCTGGCTGGTATACAGCTTACACTCCCTATCAAGCTGAAATTGCTCAAGGACGATTGGAAGCTTTACTGAACTTCCAAACCATGATAATTGACCTCACGGGTTTGGAAATTGCCAACGCTTCTTTGCTAGATGAAGGGACTGCGGCGGCGGAAGCGATGGCGGTTAGTTACGGCGCGAGTAAAAATAAGGCAAAAGCGTTTTTTGTTTCCCAAGATTGCCACCCTCAAACTGTGGAAGTCGTGCAAACTCGCGCTAAGCCGCTGGGAATTGAGGTAATTGTCGGCGACCATCAAAGCTTTGAGTTCGATCGTACAATCTTCGGCGCTCTCCTGCAATACCCCGCCACAGACGGCGCAATTTACGACTATACGGATTTTATTCGATCGGCACACGAAGTCGGCGCATTAGTCACAGTGGCCGCCGACATTTTGAGCCTTTGCTTGCTCACACCCCCCGGCGAATTCGGCGCGGATATAGCAGTAGGAAGCACTCAGCGCTTCGGAGTGCCGATGGGATTCGGAGGGCCCCACGCAGCCTATTTCGCCACGCGAGAAGATTTTAAACGGCAAGTTCCGGGGAGAATTGTCGGCGTTTCTAAAGATGCCAACGGCAAATCTGCTTTGCGTCTGGCCTTGCAAACTCGCGAACAGCACATCCGCCGGGAAAAAGCAACCAGCAATATTTGTACTGCTCAAGTTTTGCTGGCAGTGATGGCGAGTATGTATGCTGTTTATCACGGGCCGTCTGGACTGAAAGACATTGCTGAGAAAGTATGGAGTTTAACAGCACTTTTGGCATCCGGTTTAAGAAGTTTCGGATACAAAATTGGTTCTCAACATTTCTTCGATACTTTGCGAGTAGAATTGGGAGATAAACCCCTTTCAGAACTTCTAGAAGCTGCTAAAGTTCGCAAAATTAATCTCCGAATTTTCGATGATTCGACAGTGGGAATCACGTTAGATGAAACTGTCACCGTTGAAGATGTGCAAGAGTTGTGGAAAATATTTTCACAGGATAAGGATTATATCAGGGCAGACGGGCAGAATGCTCTTAACATTCCGCTGGATGCCGACGCATTGAATTCATATTTGACGTTACCAGATTTTTGCGATCGCACCAGCAGCTATCTCGCCCATCCAGTTTTCAACAGCTACCATTCAGAAACTGAACTTTTGCGCTATTTGCACCGTTTAGAAGCCAAAGATTTATCGCTAAATACATCGATGATTCCCTTGGGTTCTTGCACAATGAAATTGAATGCAACAGCAGAGATGATGCCGGTGACTTGGACGGAATTTGGCAATATACATCCTTTTGCACCCCGCGATCAAACTCGCGGCTATCAAATGATGTTCGTGCAACTAGAACAGTGGCTGGCAGAAATCACCGGTTTTGCGGGAATTTCTTTGCAGCCAAACGCTGGTTCCCAAGGCGAATACGCGGGCTTGTTAGTTATTCGCCAATACCACGAACACCGAGGCGAATCTCACCGAAATATCTGTTTGATTCCCCAGTCAGCCCACGGTACGAATCCGGCTAGCGCGGTAATGGCTGGGATGAAAGTAGTTGCTGTGGAGTGCGATTCTCAGGGCAATATTGATGTTGCCGATTTACATAAAAAAGCCGAGAAACACAAAAATGAACTGGCGGCTTTGATGGTGACATATCCATCTACGCACGGCGTTTTTGAGGAAGAAATTAAAGACATTTGCGAGATTGTCCACAACTGCGGCGGACAAGTTTATATGGACGGCGCCAATATGAATGCTCAAGTTGGTTTGTGCCGCCCCGGTGATTTTGGTGCTGATGTTTGTCACTTAAATTTGCACAAAACTTTTTGTATTCCCCACGGCGGCGGCGGCCCTGGTATGGGCCCGATTGGGGTAATGTCTCATTTGGTAGAATTTTTGCCCAGTCATTCTATTCTTAACAGTCAACAGTCAACAGTTAACAGTCAACAGTCAACAGTTAACAGTCAACAAACATCAGTTGGTGCTGTTTCCGCAGCGCCTTGGGGAAGTGCTAGCATTTTGACTATTTCTTGGATGTACATTCGGATGATGGGAGGAGTGGGTTTAACTGAGGCAACAAAAGTAGCAATACTTAATGCTAATTACATGGCAAAACGCTTAGAATCTTATTATCCGGTTTTGTACAAAGGGAAAGCTGGTTTGGTGGCGCACGAGTGTATTCTAGATTTGCGCTCGCTCAAAAAATCTGCGACTATTGAAGTCGAAGATATCGCTAAACGGTTGATGGATTACGGCTATCACGCGCCGACGGTTTCTTGGCCGGTTGCTGGTACGGTAATGGTGGAACCGACGGAAAGCGAATCTAAACAGGAACTAGATCGTTTTTGCGATGCGATGATTGCGATTCGAGGCGAAATTGCGGAAATTGAAAAAGGTAATGTTGACGCGCAAAATAACGTTTTGAAAAATGCGCCCCACACAGCAGAATCTCTGATGGTTGATGAGTGGAATCGTCCTTATACTCGCGCGCAAGCGGCTTATCCGGCACCTTGGACTCGCGAACATAAGTTTTGGCCGGCGGTGGGCCGGATAGATAATGCGTTTGGCGATCGCAATTTTGTTTGTTCTTGTTTGCCAATGGAGGCTTACAGTTAAGGTTAAATCGCTTTCTCCGGGTGCGCGATGCGCACTTGACCGCTAGATAAACTGTAGGTGCGCATTGCGCACCTTACCCTAACGTCAGTACGGGTTAAGCAGCAGGGGGTAAAGCCCAGTCAATCTGGAGGGAAGGCTTCTTGGGCTGGTGACAATAAGCAATCAACCCACAGACGACATTGACCAGAAAATTGATGGGGCTGCGATGTCGAGAATGTTCAATTTGAGAGATGTTCTTAAATTGGTCAATAATCGTTTCAATAATCGAACTTTTCCGGGACATCAGCTTGTCGGGAACGTCGCATCAACTGATTCTTCATGTTGCGCTTGGGTTTAGCAAAGAAGCTGATGCCAAAGTCCTCAAGCAACTGCCCAGCCAGCTTTTTGGAGACGTAACCTTGTCGATCGGCAAACACTTTTCCAAAGCACTCTTTGAGCAAATCTCCAACGGGTTTGCGGTCATCAGTATTGCCCGGTGTCAAAGTGAAGTTGAGCAGCTCACCGTGCTCGTTGACCACCACATGGAGCTTGAAACCAAAGAACCAATCGACCGAGGTTTTGCCCTGCGCCGCCAGATGCTTAAACACTCGGTGTCCTGAAATGCGCCGATTGTGGCACACCTTCAAGCTGGTGGAATCGATAAAGCTGATGCCACTGCAAGTCCCAAAGCACTGTTTGAGATAGACGCATAAAGGCATCAAGCTGGAGGGCATCCAATCGACGAACCGTTGATAACTGGGGAGTCCGGGAAAAGCCTGTCGCCAATAGACACCGACGTGTTTCTCGTAAAAATGCTTAAAATTGCGATATGAGTGTTGGTGGAAGCTGACGAGAATCGTCATGATTTCACTCAAACTCAAGGAGCGGCGACGCTGACGATGCTTCAAGCCGTTGCCTAAAAGCGCGACCTGCCATTGGGGTTCAAAGCTTTGGCAAAAATCATCGATCTGGCAAAAGAGTTCCTCTAGACTAGTCATAGGGAGGGGGGCTGAATGAATGGTTTTTTTGAGATTTTCAGCATTATCCCCCTCCTTTTCCTATTCCCGGTCAGATGAATCGGCTTTAAGCCTTACTGGGTAATGACTTCAGCTTTTTTCTTAACCCGTACTGACGTTACCCTACATAAACGCGCTGAAAAAGATTTACAGCCGATTCCATGTATATGTGGTACACTCTATTGAGTACATCAGCAGAAAAAATGAAAGCTTATTCGATCGAGTTTCGTAAAAAAATAGTGAAAGC
>NZ_SRRZ01000037.1 GCF_013179805.1 Microcoleus asticus IPMA8
TTCTGTTTTCCTTTCTTCTTGCCGTTTTTACGGATATGGGTTGATTTACATTCTGGGCATTGCATAAATTATTCCTCCTATTCATACTCTAACTCAGCAACGCCTAATTTTAGTACAGATTACCAAATCCGCTTTTAGATGGTAGGGTGCGGCTCTTTTGTAGTAAATCCCGATCGGTTAAATAAAGAACTTCCTCCCTGTCAATCGATTTTAGATTTTAGATTTTAGATTTTAGATTTTAGATTTTAGATTTTAGAATCGACCCCACGGATGAATCCGGGGGCGAGCACAAGATGATTCGGAGCTTTCTTTCTCCCTCCACGGATGAATCCGGGGCCCCGGATCTAATTACTTTCGATCGGCGGAAAATTTCGCAGAGAGCGAGAAATCGAGTTGCAAATATTCCTTTAGCTAGGAGGTACAAAAATTCACCAACCTTAGTATATCGAGCTTATTGCCGTGACAGTAGCGGCGGTGGTTTTAGCAAGACCGATCGCGCTTAACAGAAAGCAATATCATAACTAACAAGAATTCGAGCAAGTTGCATCCTGCCGTAATCCTCTAGAGATACTATTCGACTGCGATCGCTCTGACTAATTTACCTACCTGGAGGGATGCCACAAATTGCTGAACTTCAGAAATTAATAATAGGAGAACTATTTATACCAACATCCGCCCAAAAAAACCCGATCTTGCTTGTCCTATAACCAAAAATAGGTGAGCGATATGCCTCCGGCACGCTACGCGATCGCAACGGATTTAGTATGATGCACTTACAATACCCAACTCAGTCTAAATTATTGTAGAAAAATATGACCGATCGCAACTCACCAACTGATAACATTAAACAATCAGTCCGACGCGCAACCTCTGACTCTTGGTTCGAGCGACTGGCAAGACTGGGATATGCCGCCAAAGGCTTGGTTTACTTTATTATCGGTTTTCTAGCCGCCCAAGCAGCTTTTGGGACTGGCGGTAGAACCACAGATAGCAGCGGTGCCTTAAGCACAATTGTCACCCAACCCTTCGGAAAATTCCTGCTGTTTCTTGTGACAATTGGCATTATTGGGTACGTTATTTTGCAAATTGCTCAAACGATTCTCGACCCGGAACACGCTGGTGAAAAAATGGATGTCAAGCGAATTGCCCAGCGCGTTGGCTATGGTTTTAGTGCGTTAGCTTATTCAGGTTTGGCGCTGACGGCTGTCAAATTAATTATCGGTTCTGGTGGTAAAAGCGGCAATGCAACTGAAGATTGGACGGCCCAATTTTTAGCACAACCTTTTGGACGGTGGTTGGTAGGATTGGCAGGAGTAATTGTTATTGGTGTCGGTTTTTATAATCTCTACCAATCTTATAAAGCTAAGTTCCGCCGCCATTTAAAACTCAGTCAAATGAGTCAGGCAGAGCAAACTTGGGCGGTGCGGTTGGGTCGATGTGGTATTGCTGCCCGCAGTATTGTTTTCGTGATTATCGGTATTTTCTTAATTCAAGCTGCCAAACTATCTGATGCCAGTCAAGCTAAAGGATTTGGAGAAGCGCTAGCAATCTTGGCACAACAACCTTTTGGTTCTTGGCTGTTGGGAATTGTCGCTTTAGGTTTGATCGCTTATGGCATATACTCCGCGATCGAAGCTCGTTACCGGCAGATTGTGCGTTGAAAAACTGATGAATTTTCCAGTTAAACTATATTAAATCCCCACTAAAATTGGTTGGTAGTGCGGAGTTTAGTCCGCAGGTCGGAGCGGACTAAACTCCGCACTACCAACCGTTTTTTATTATGGTAATCAATCGGACACGATCTGATATGATATCACCAGCCCCCAATCCAAAATAAAAATCGGGGCGATTCCAGACAATCCCAGAATCACCCCAATTACCGATTTCAAACTTTAGATTCAATCCAAAATCCCAAATCCAAAATCAATTAGGCAATAGTTGCCATTTTCACATCGCTATTAGCCAACAAATTTTGCAATTCGTCCGAATCCACAGTTTCCTTTTCAACTAGCATATCTGCCAAAGCATTAAGGACGTGGCGGTTGCCGACGAGTACATCTTTAGCGCGGCGGTAAGCTTGCTCTACCAACAAACGCACTTCATCATCGATCGTCGCTGCGGTTTCTTCGGAGAAATCCCGTTCGGCCATGATATCGCGACCCATGAACATATTCCCTTGCTGGCGGCCCAGAGCTACAGGGCCTAGCCGATCGCTCATTCCGAAACGAGTCACCATTTGCCGCGCTACTCTTGCCACTTGCTGCAAGTCGTTCGAGGCACCGGTTGTTACTTCTTCTTCGCCGAAGACAATCTCTTCAGCAATGCGGCCGCCCAAAGCTACCGCCATTTGATTTTGCAAGTAAGAGCGAGAATACAAGCCAGAATCCATCCGATCTTCGCTCGGTGTGAACCAAGTCAAACCGCCAGCGCGGCCGCGGGGGATAATGCTAATTTTCTGCACCGGGTCGTAGTCGGGCATCAAGGCACCGACTAAAGCGTGACCGGCTTCGTGGTAAGCTACCAAAGTTTTGCGCTTTTCGCTCATCACGCGGTCTTTCTTTTCTGGGCCGGCGAGCACGCGGTCGATCGCGTCGTTGACTTCATCCATCGAAACTTCGGTCAAGTTGCGGCGGGCTGCCAAAATTGCTGCTTCGTTCAGCAAGTTTGCCAAATCGGCACCGGTGAAACCGGGAGTGCGACGGGCGATTTTCTCCAAGTCCACGTCTTTTGACAAAGTTTTGCCGCGGGCGTGAACGTTGAGAATTTCTAGGCGGCCTGAGAAGTCGGGGCGATCGACTACAACTTGGCGATCGAAGCGACCCGGACGCAGCAGCGCGGCATCTAGCACGTCGGGGCGGTTTGTGGCAGCAATCAGAATGATGCCAGTATTGCCCTCAAAGCCGTCCATTTCTGTCAGCAACTGGTTCAGGGTTTGTTCCCGTTCGTCGTTACCACCGCCCAAACCAGCTCCCCGCTGGCGGCCTACGGCGTCAATTTCATCGATAAATACGATACAAGGAGCGTTCGTTTTAGCTTGTTCAAACAAGTCGCGGACGCGGGAAGCACCGACACCCACGAACATTTCCACAAATTCTGAACCGGAAATCGAGAAGAAGGGAACGCCTGCTTCTCCAGCAACTGCTTTTGCGAGCAAGGTTTTGCCTGTTCCGGGAGGGCCGACCAGCAGCACGCCTTTGGGGATTTTTGCTCCGACTGCGGTGAAGCGGTCTGCATTTTTCAGGAAGTCCACGACTTCTGCGAGCTCTAGCTTGGCTTGTTCGATGCCGGCTACGTCGCCGAAAGTCACCTGAGTTTGGGGCTCCATTTGGACTCTAGCTTTGGATTTGCCGAAGTTCATGGCTTGGTTGCCGGGCCCGTTTTGGGCGCGCCGCACCAGGAAAAACAGTCCCACCAAGAGCAGGATCGGGAAGAACAGGCTGCTGAGGGCTTTTACCCAAAAGCCTTCGTCGCTTTGGGGCAGAACGGAAATGTCTACGTTGTTTTTGGTCAGGATGTTGATCAGTTCGGGGTCGTTCGGCAGGTTAACGATTACCTTGTTGCCGTCCTGAGCTGTAACCAGAGCTTTGCTGCGGTCAGAACTGATATTTATTTTGTCTACTCTCTTGCCTTCGACTTCCTGAATGAATTGACTGTACTTCCAAACTTCCCTACTTGGGGGCTGTTTGTCAAAAAATGCCGTTGCTAAGGCAATGACTACAATAGCCAGCAGTGCGTACAGGCCAGCGTTTCTCCAGCGTTTATTCACCGAGGTCGATCCTCCTAATTTTTAGTCCCTGTAATTTGGGATTTTTTATTTATGTTCATCAATCTTAACGTAATTGTAACTTGTTTGGGGCCGGCAAGTATCTTGTGAAAGAAGAAGGAGTTTAGTTATATAGGAGAGAGGGCAGAGGGCTGGGCTGGGCTTCGGCTTAAGGCTGAGGGCATTTGGAGAATTCCCAAACAGTCACGGACGATCGCACCGCGGCTTCCCAATAGTGCGCTTGTAGGCTAGATTTAATCTGCGATCGATGCGATCGAACTGTCGATCGACCTCTAAAATCTTAGTTGGTTACACCTAAAAAGTTAGTTTGTCAAGGATGCTGAAAATGTTGTGCGAGTGCGAGCTGAGCGTCACTGCTTTGCCGGATGATGCCACTTACTCTTAGAAGAGTGAATCTTTCTAGGAGCGATCGCCCGAAAAAAAAATTGAAACAAGATCGATGACAAGTGTCTGCTCTGTAGCGATAGATTGAGCTTAGCACCTTTCCCTATAGGGAACAAGCCAATCGGTACCAGCGTCTAGTCGGTCAAAGTATTTATTGGGTGAAATAAACTCAATCGCCGAACGCATTTTTCTATTAATATACCTTTATTTTTTTACTGGAAATTGTCAATGTCAGACTTGCAAGATACTTTTATTTTCAACGGTCAGCGCCTACAGTACAATCGACTCAAACACAATAATTTTCCGAGTTCTGAGAGAGCAGTAGAAATTCCCATAGCCTGCAATTTTCTGGCCAGATTAAAGGATAAAAGCAGGCTGCTGGAAGTCGGCAACGTGCTGAAACATTATGAACAACTTATCGAGCGAGATCTGGCCGAAATTCAAGCTAGAAGAATTATAGACAAATACGAAATAGCTGATGGAGTAGAGAATGTAGATTTAATGGATCTTTCACCATCTGAGAAATATAGTGCTATAATTTCCATCTCTACAGTAGAACATATAGGACAAGGAGCTGAACCAAATGAAACTTACGGTGAAAAACTAGAAAAGTGCGATCGAGAAGGGCCTTTAAAGGCGATCGCTAAAATCTACGATTTGCTGGCAGATGGCGGCGAAGCATTGATTACTGTACCCTTTGGCAAACTTCTAGAAAGGGGATGGTTTATCCAGTTCGATCTTGATTACTTGAACCTCTTATTTAAAAAATACAATATTCCGCAAACAGCTATAAATCCAAGTTTTTTAAAGTTAGTCCAAGCCTACTACCGACCTACGCACTGTTCTGTTTGGGTACAAGCGAATCCCCTAGAACTTAGCAACGTAGAATATGATTCGCCTTTTGGTTTTGCCAATGCGATTGCTGTTCTAGAAATCACCAAAGTTCCTTCAAACATCTCTAATTTTACTCTAGAAAGCCTTCCCCAAAAACCAGAAAAACTTTTGATGACCAGCAGGCTTTGTGTATACAAAGATTTCCAAACAGATTACTATCAACGCTGGATTTCCCAAATGAGGGAGCCTTTTACTCCTCGCCGCAAACAGTGGGAATTCGTGGCAATTGTCCAAGCTCTGCAAGAAAGAAACTTTCTGGGTAAGGGCAAAAAAGGTTTAGGATTTGCTGTTGGAAATGAACCGTTACCGTCTTTGTTTGCTGCTTTGGGCTGTGAAATCACAGCAACCGATCAAAGTATTGATTCCCTTAGCGCCAAACAATGGGGCGAGACAGACCAACTTTGTAAAGGGAAACAAGCTCTCAATGTCAAAGGCATTTGTCCGCCAGAACAATTTGACAGATTAGTTGAATTTCGGGAAGTAGATATGAACTACATTCCTGAAGATTTGAAGCTAGGACAGTTTGACTTTATTTGGTCGTCTTGTGCTTTTGAACACATAGGTTCGATCGAAAAAGGGCTGCAATTTGTGCAAAAATCTTTGGCTTGTTTAAAGAGTGGCGGAATTGCGCTTCACACAACAGAATATAATTGTACGTCGAATACAGGTACGCTAGATTTACCCCATTTAGTATTTTACAGGCGTCAAGATATCGATCGACTAATTGAAGAATTAGAGAAGCAAGGACATTGGGTAGAGCCTGTAAACTATGACATGGGCAATCAAGAGCCTGACTTAAAAATAGCAAAGCCACCTTATACTGAGCCGCATCTAAAATTAGAAATGGGAGGTTATGTTGCCACATCTCTGCTTCTGATTATCCACAAAGATTTTCATAAAAAATCAGAAACTTTCAAATTCTCAGCCGTTGGCAGCCAAAAAACAGAAAAACCGCTCAAGATTCTTTACGACATTTCTGTCCTCGGATACGGCCATCACGTAACTCGTTCTCGAACTGGTGTTGCCAGAGTTATCGAGAATATCGCATTAGGTCTACTTACCTCAACAGAATTAGAGCTATCTTTTTGTGCCACTCATTCTATAGGAGCCGTCCACAATACCCTGGATTACTTGGAATCGCAGCCAATTTTTAAAGACATACCCTTTGTACATCCCAGCTTTATTTATCAATTGCGCACCAAGCTAATTGAACTTTACAGAATGCTGGAAAATCAGAGTAAAGTTTTGATAAATAATGGCAGCGAATCAGAGGCTCTGTCTTTGATAGAAAGTTTAAAAAATCCTCTGGTTCAGGCGATGAATCTCACCGCTAATCATAACTCGCTCGATCCAAATATTTTGAGCGAAACAGATATTTTTCACTCAACATTTTATCACATTCCCGACCAAGTAAGGCAAATTAAAAACCTGAAAAAAGTTACCACAATTTACGATTTGATTCCCATTGTCTTGTCGGATTTATTTGTCGGCAAAAACGACGGCGATTATCAGAGAATGGTAATGTCATTACAAAGCTTAACTCCTGAAGATTCCGTAATTTGCATCTCTCAAGCTACTAGAAACGACCTACTCAATCATGTCAAAAATCTTGACCCAGCAAAAGTTTCCGTTTCCTACCTAGCAGCTAATCCGGATATATTCTATCCCTGTTATGACACCAACAAGATTGCAGCAATCCGAAAGAAATACTCCATACCTGATGCACAATATATCTTGGGTGTAAGTACGATAGAACCTCGAAAAAACATCCAACACGCCATCCGTTGTTTTGCAAAAGTAGTCCAACAGCAAGGTATTAAAGATTTGTACCTCGTATTAGTTGGTGCTCTCGGGTGGGATTACGAACAAATATTGGCAGAAATATCCCAGAGCAGTTTATCAAAAGACCGGGTGATTATGACTGGTTATGTAGCTGATGAAGATTTAGCGGCAGTGTACAGCGGTGCGCTAGCATTTGTTTATCCATCGCTCTATGAAGGTTTTGGTCTTCCACCTTTAGAAGCAATGCAGTGTGGCGTTCCAGTCATTACTTCAAATACCTCATCTCTTCCCGAAGTAGTTGGTGATGCAGGAATTACGATCCATCCTCAAGATGCTGACGGACTTTGCCACAATATGCTCAAAATTTATAACAGTCCATCTTTGCGAAATGAGATGTCATTAAAGTCGCTGAAACAAGCTCAAAAATTTAGTTGGGACAGGTGTATTCAGGAGACAATTGCTGCCTACAAAATTGCTTTATCTAGCTAAAATATTAATCGATAAGAACCATAGATGCAACCATCAAACCTAGAGCCAATAAAAGTTATCTACGATATTTCAGTCCTGGGACAAGGACATTTGCATTTGCGCGCTCGCACGGGAATTTTTAGAGTAGTTGAAAGTATTGCTGAAGGATTAACCAGCTCGAAAGAATGCGATTTACTGTTTAGCGTAAATCAGTATTTTCAGTTGCTCGATGCTAGCCTCGATTATCTAGAATCTAATCCTAAGTTAGCAAAAGTTCCCCTGCTGCACTCAACTTTTCCTAGGATTTTTTACAAAAAGCTAATCGATACTTACAATCTGGTTGGGTGTCAAATAAAAAATAATGCGGCTGGCAATCCAGGGGAGGATAAGTTATTTTTGGAGGAAGTGAAAAATCATCTAGAAAACACGAGTAAAATGATTGGGGCTTACTCTAATACTCTTGACTCTCGCAGTTTAGATGAAGTCGATATTTTTCACTCTCCCTACGATGAAATACCTGCATCTGTTAAGAGAGGAAAGAAACCGCAAGCATTTCTCACTATTTATGACTTAATCCCGGTTTTATATCCCCAGTTTCTGCTGAGCGAACAAATCCCTTTACTTTACAAAAAAACTTTAGCAAGCATTTCTCAGAAAGACTGGGTGATTTGCATATCGCATTCAACAAAAAACGACCTTTGCAATTATCTAAACATGGACGAGTCGAGAGTTTTCGTCACGCATCTGGCTGCGGAACCGACTGTATTTTACCCCTGCCGCGATGCGGAAAAACTTGCTTCGACTCGGAGCAAATACGGCATTCCCGACGCTCCTTATATTTTGAGTTTGGGTACATTGGAACCTCGGAAAAATCTCGACGGTGCAATTCGCAGTTTTGCTAAACTAATTGAGGAACAAAATATTAAAGATTTGTATCTGGTGTTAGTGGGTACTCCGGGATGGAAATACGATAAAATTATGGAAGAAGTTTCTAAGCAAAACTTTCTAAAAGAGCGGATATTTTTTACAGGATACGTCCCAGAATCTGATTTGGCAGCCCTTTACAGCAGTGCTTTAGCATTTGTCTATCCGTCGTTTTATGAAGGTTTTGGTTTGCCACCTCTGGAAGCGATGCAGTGTGGAGTACCGGTGATTACCTCAAATACATCTTCGCTTCCCGAAGTAGTTGGGGAAGCGGGAATTATGGTAGATCCAAAAGATACCGACGCGCTTTGTCATAGTATGCTGGAAATCTACAACAAATCATCGCTGCGAGAAAGTATGTCTTTAAAATCCTTGGCACAAGCTAAACTTTTTAGCTGGCAAAGGTGCACTGACGAAACTATCGCTGCTTATCGAACTGCTTTATCGTAATTTTACAGGAAATTCACCAATCATGAAAATAGTTATTGACGGCATATTTTTTCAAAGCCAGCAAAAAAGCGGGATTGCTCGCGTTTGGCAGTCTTTGATGGAAGAATGGGTAAAAGACGGTTTTGCTCAGAATATAGTAATGCTCGATCGCGCCGGCACAACACCGAAGGTTGCCGGCATTCAATATCGCTCGATTCCGGTTTACGATTACAACAAAACCGATGCTGACAAGCAAATGTTGCAGCAAATCTGCGATCGAGAAAATGCAGATTTATTTGTTTCTACCTACTATACAACACCGATTTCGACGCGATCGGCATTTGTCGCCTACGACATGATACCCGAAGTTACGGGAGGCGACCTGAATAATCCCATGTGGCGTGAAAAACATCATGCTATCCGCCAAGCATCTTCCTACATCGCCATTTCCCAAAACACGGCCCGCGACTTAGTAAAATTTTTTCCCGAAATATCTCCCGCATCAATTACTGTCGCTCACTGCGGCATTCAAAAACATTTTTATCCTTCTAGTATACCAGAAATAGAAGCATTTAAAACTGCACACCGGCTTGAAAAGCCCTACTTTTTAATAGTTGGAGAAAGATTGGGGTTCAACGGTTATAAAAATACAATTACTTTTTTTCAAGCTTTATCGAGACTCAGCAGCAAGTCGGGATTTGATGTTGTTTGTACTAGCGGTCAACCTTCGCTAGAACCTACATTACAACCGTACACTGCTGGTTTAAACGTCCACCTGCTGTATTTGGGCGACGATGAATTAAGAGCGGCTTACTCGGGTGCGATCGCCCTCATATTTCCGTCCAAGTATGAAGGCTTCGGGCTGCCAATATTGGAAGCAATGACTTGCGGTTGTCCCGTCGTCACTTCTCCCAACAGCTCGATTCCAGAAGTAGCAGGCGAAGCAGCATTTTATGTAGGTGAAAATGATGTTAATGCACTGGGAAATGCCCTGCTTGACGTGCAAAAACCGGATATTCGTCGGTCGTTAATTGGTGCCGGACTTGGACAATCCCGCAAATTTTCTTGGTCAAAAATGGCAACAACAGTTAGTTCAGCGTTGATGCAAGCCTGCGGCAGCGGACAGCAAATCCCGGCAAAATCGCCGGAAGCTCCAATATTATTGTCAAGCATTATCGAGCAATACCAGAAAAATTCGACCGATTTATCCGCACTAGCAAATGCCCGCCAAGCTAGAAAACAAATTGCTGCTATCTGGCTTAATTTACCAGTCGAACAAGTTGCAAGTGCCTTTGCAGGCGATCCAGGCAAACACCACCAAGCGCTGCTGGCCAGCGAGATTAGAGATGAAGCGCTAACGGATACAGAAGAGACTTTTGTCAGCGAATTAGCCGCCAATGTGGCGAAAGGATTTAACGAGCCAAAAGCCATCAATTACCTGCTCGCAGCCATGCTGTACCGTCGCGCCCACCAATTGCCGCTCAAGTACGATCGCGCTACACTGCCTAATTGGTTCGCCAACGAATATCTCAAATTCATGTTTACTTGTCCCAACCTATTCCAAAGCAGAGGAGAAGCAGACAGTTACTATCAATTCATCCAAGGCTGGGTGGATTACGTCCACAGCAATATCTTCAAAAATCCCGATTCCCAGCTTTGGCAAAATATAGCTTTATTTTTCTCGCAAGTTGCGAACTTTATCCCGCTTTATTTTACCACGGCAAATCTGCGCGATATTTACACCAAACGGGCGGAAATTATTGAGTTTGCACTCAAAAATCGCGGCTGTTCAATTGATTGTATTTTCCCGGCGCGATCGCCAAATCGCACAAAAATCCGCCTCGGCATCATCAACGACCATTTCGCGCCGCAAACCGAAACCTTCGCTACAATCCCGGTTTTCGAGCATTTAAACCGCAACCAGTTCGAGATTTACCTGTACGCGCTCAACACCAGCGGCCACCAATTAGAACAATACTGTCAAAGTCGGGCCGACAAACTGGTTGCACTCCCGAAAGACTTTGCATCGCAAGTCCAAACAATTCGCGCCGACGACTTAGATATCCTGTTTTTAGGTACGAATTTAACAGCTATTAACAAACCGCTGACTTCACTAGCAATGCACCGTTTAGCGCGGGTACAAACTACCTCTTTCTGTTCCCCGACAACCACCGGAATCCGGCACATGGATTACTACATCGCCGGTCAATTTACCGCACCGGATGCTAGTTATCAAGAACAATATCGCGAACAGTTGGCTGTTCTCGAAGGCAGCGGTTTTTGTTTCAAATACGCAACAGAGTCGGAAGTAGCTACAGTCAAACCTACGCGCCAAAGTCTCGGAATTTCCGACAAGACAACAGTTTTTATCTCCGGTGCGAACTTCTACAAAATTCTGCCTGAATTGAGGGAGAGTTGGGTAAAGATTCTAGCTGCTGTACCCGATTCAATCTTAATTTTATATCCCTTCGGGCCGGCTTGGACTCGGACTTATCCGGCTACGCCTTTTGTTAACAATATGAACGCTGTCTGCGCTAAATACGGCGTAAATAACAACCGCTTGCGGTTCGTAAAACAACTGCCAAGCCGCGCGGATGTCAAAGAATTTTTGCAGCTAGCAGATGTTTATCTCGATTCCTATCCTTACGCTGGGGCAACATCGTTAATTGACCCTTTGCAAGTAGGATTGCCGGCGGTGGTTGTGGAAGGAAATGCTTTGCGGTTCCGCCAAGGTTCGGCGATGCTGCGGGAACTGCAAATGTCTGATTTAATTGCGTATGACGAAGCATCTTACATTCAGCTAGCCGTTACCCTCGGCACTAACCAGCAATTGCGGCAGCAAAAACGGCAGGAAATTCAGCAAAAAATGCAAGGCAATCCCCGCTGTTTTGACAGTGTTGCATACTCTGGGGCGATCGGCAAATTATTCCAAGAACTCTTTGGCAAATGGCAAACCAGCCACCAGGAAGCATCCCGCAGCTTACAAGATAGCATTCCCAAGCAGGCAGATTTGGGCGAGATTCTCTCGAATGCCGTCAAGCTTTACCAAAGAAACTCATCAAACATCTCAGCAATATCCGAACTGCGTCAAATTCGCAAACAAATCGCTGATTTTTGGCTGAACATTCCCGCCGAAAACCTTGAAACCGCCTACAAAAGCGCTTCAGGTAACAGCTATCAAATCCTGTTCAAGAGTGGCTTCCAACATCAACCGATGATGGAAAGCGAACAAATATTTTTGCAAGAATTAACCCAGATTAGCAAAGGATTAGTGCATCCCAAAGCTATCAATGCTCTACTGGGTGCGATGCTGTATTTTCCACCGGGAACCATGCGAATTCCCGACGCTCGCAACCGTTTGCCGCACTGGTTAATTGCGGATTACGAACAAGTTTTTGAGACGGAAGCTGCCGTCAACTCTGACTCAACTTCTGATTTGCTAGCTCAATACATTCAATCGCCACAATTTGCGAACCAACTGTTAGGATGCGTCAATCTTTACCGCATAGATTCGTCTGACGAATCGGTAGTTTTGGAACTCCGCCAAATCCGAAAGCAACTGGCTGATTTTTGGCTAACTGTTCCTTCAGAAAAACTTGAAAGTTTTTACCGAGGAGACGTTCGCAAGGGATATCAAGCACTACTTAGCTGCGGCTTGCAAGCAGAATCAATGACTGAAGCCGAACAAAAATTTTTGCAGCAATTGACCGAAATTAGCAAAGGGTTGGTGCAGCCTCAAGCTATCAATGCTCTGCTGGGGGCGATGCTGTATTTTGTTCCGGGAAAAATGCGGGTTCCCGATGCTCGCACCCGCTTGCCGCAGTGGTTGCTTGAAGATTACGAAAAGGTGTTTGAAAGCGCATTTGCGACAACCGAACAAACACTTGTCAAACAAGATTATCTGCCGCAGTTTCTCAATCAATTAACTGCTGCCGTCAATCTTTATGAAATCGACCCGACGGCTGAATTGGTAATAGCAGATTTGCGCCAAATTCGCAAGCAAATTGCCGATTTGTGGCTGAGCCTTTCCGGCGAACAACTGGAACTTTTGTACCGGAGTGATTTTGGCAATGGTTACAAAGCAATGCTGGGCAGCGGGTTTATTAATGAGCCACTGAATGAGAGCGAACGCGAGTTTTTCAACTCGTTGGTTGCTGAGTTGGGTAAAGGGTTTGGAACGCCTAAAGCTGTGAATAATTTGTTGGCGGCGATGCTGTATTGTCGCGCTGGACAGTTGCGGGTTCAGGATGCGAATACTTGTTTGCCTCCGTGGTTGTTGGCGGATTACGAGCAGTTGGTTGGGGGTGCGGTTAAGGTAGCTGTTGGGTGATGAAAGGCGGAGTAGGCGATATCTTTAGGGAGACGGCACTGCCGTATCCCTACTGTAACGTAGGCTGGGTCGCATACCACCCAGCCTTGTCTGGCGCGATTAGTTAGGCAATTGGAACTTGATTTTGAAGGGCAAAAGAAATGCTTAAAATATATAGAAACGGTGCAAATGGAGAAATAATTCGAGGTCAAGGGTTGTCGGCATTTATACACAACTGGAACTACTATGAAACCATCATCGGAGTTTTTGAGGACGGTACGATCGATTGTTGGGGATTGGTTAACTTTGAGGAATTCAAAACCAAAGTTGCTGAGGGATGGGTTGTTACCGAAGTTCCGAAGGGTGCGAGGATAAGCTGTCACCATCTATACTACGGAAATTCGACTTTAGAGTTTTATAAAGAGATTGATGAGTTTGTTAAAGAAGTAGAAGATACGATCAATCTGCTTCAGGGCAAGCAAACAGTTGCAGAGACTTGTGTTGAAGCCTTTGCTAGATTCCTAACATTGCCAACAAAAAAAAATAAAAGTAGGTTGCGAGCAGCTTACAATGCTATTCCAAAACATCTGAGAATTTATGTTCTTGGTGATATGGATTGTAAAGATTCCGCTATCAGAATGTGTATCGAAAACACAGAAATTTCCCAGGAAATTCTCGAAAGCTTCAAGAGGGACTATGAAGGGATATTGGAACAATTAAATTAAGCGAATATCTGAATCCTCAGTATTGTCCCAAACTGTATCTAGTGATGTTTGACTGGCTTGAAGCCAAAACTCAGCTTCTTCATCAGGTAAGAGTGTTACTAATACTTTTGCCCCTTCGGGTAACTCTGATAACTCCAGCAGTTCAATTTTCCCTTGTCGAACCGTAGCCCAAAGCGTTTTCAGCATATCCACCTCATAAACTGTGCTTTATGCAATTTGCAGATTTCTGGTAAGTTGTCGCACAGAGCGACTAATTACAACCTAACATTGTTTAGCCCGATCGCCTGACGGGGAGTGGCGGGCAATGTTTCGCCCAGAAGATGGACAAGCTGCGACATTACGCGATCGCTGTTTGCACCGCAGCAGTCCTTTATCCGCAGGGAAGGTTTGTAGTGGCGCACTGCAAAGGCATTATTACTGTTGGATCTAAAATCCAATTTTAACCCCGAGTTGCTATTAATTTAACACGAGTTCTGGCTGCTGAGTCTCAAACAAAGGACGAGTTACCTGGCGCAAGAGCACTGTTTCTAAACTGCCTTCTACTACATTTTCTGCTTCTATTTCCAACTCGCCCCACAATAGCCGATCGCCTTGATTTGGCATTTTACCTAAATTGTGGATCACGAATCCGGCGATTGTTTGGTAAGCTTGGTTAGTCGGCAGGTTTAACCCGAGTTTTTCGTTAACTGCTCTCACTTCCCATAGGCCAGAAATTAGTGCTGAATGAGCATCTTTTTGAACGAGAGTTGCCTGGGAAGGTGACACCAGCGGTTGAGACTCTTTACTGGTAATCCAACCAGTCAGCAGCCGCACGGTACCGTTGAGAATTGCTAGCAGCGGCCACAGTAATTTTGAGCAGAGTTCGAGGGCCGGCATCAGCAGCAAAGCGGTGCGTTCTGGGGCGTGGGTTGCTAATACTTTGGGGATTAGTTCTCCTAAGACTATTTCTACGTAAGTTACTAAGATAAAAGCTGCGGGAACTGCGATCGAATGAGCAGTCAGCACGGCGGGCAAATGACCGATCGGCAATTTGTCGATCCACGGTTCGATCCAGTGTACAGTTGCTCCCTCACCCAACCAACCCAACAGCAAACTCCCTGCTGTTGTGCCAGTTTGAGTCACAGACAAATAATGGGGTATGTTGTTTTGAGCTTGGTGGACGAGTTCGGCGGTTTTCGCGGTTGGGCGATCGTCCAACTGGGCAAGTTGGCGGATTTGATGGCGATCGGCTGATACTAATGCTAATTCTGACGCCACAAAAAACGCGATTGCAAGTGTTAATCCCAGCAACATTGCTAATCTCAGCACTGTTTCGGCGACTTCTATTTCTAGCGATGTAATGTTGTTCAAGATAGATATCTAATACGATAGATGTTTTCAGTTAATTATTTAATTTTAGCTGGCGATGGAGATAGATTGAGCGCCATAAATTGCGGATATCCCCACTACCCGTATTCGTAGGTGCGCCTCGGCGCACCTTAGCCGTAAAACTTGTTAACTCTTTCTCTTCTCTTATCCTCCTTCGCGCATGAAAGCGTCTTCGCGGTTCGTTCAAAACCATCCAATTCACAAAGCCGGAACTCATTGCTATATCAACTCTCCTTTACTTCCCGGAGCGAATTAATTTCCGTAAAAGTCTGCACCGGATCGGACTTCAACCCGCCTTGAATGTAATTCAACTTCACTTCTTCTAACAAATCCGACAGCAGCGATTGCAATTCACCGAGAGTTTTTTCATCTTGCAATTCCCGCCGCAAACTTTGATTAAATTCTTGGCTGAAATTATCGAGAATTTTTCGACCTTTATCGTCTTCATAAGTAGTAGATACCACATCCACAGCAGTTTGAGCCAAATAATTTGCTAGCTGTTCCGTCATCTCGGTCGGCAAAATATTAATCGGAGAGAAAGTTTGCAGGATTTGATAGAAATCCGACTGTTTGATTGTTGTTTCCAAATTGTGGTGCAGCAATTCTTCCAAATCCGGTTGCACCTGCGGCAAAACTTTGTAAATTGTCAGATCCAAAATCCGTTTGGTAATTTGTTCGATCGTATTTTCCTGATTGACGTGAAGGTACGGCTGCTGCGCCAGCAACATCTGCGCCGCGTCGCCCTGTTTTATCGAACTTTTAGCTTGATTGATAAACCGCACCATCATGTATTCCGACATCGTATTGGCTAAATAAGCCACCGGTTCGTAGGTAATTTGAGTAACTACGCGATCGAGATTCACCAAACCCGACTTGTGCAGCCGCACCAATACCGGCAGAATCCGCCACCCCTGCCAAATCGGGAGCACCAGAAACACCTCGTACCAGCGCCTCAGCACAAAATCAAACCAAGTTACCCCCGGCTTGCGGCGGGTGTGGAACAGACTTTTAATCAAAAATTCCGCCCCAAAAAAACCGATAAACAACGCATCAATTCGCCAAAACTGGTCAGCGCTTTTCAAATATTCGGGATTTGCCAAACTCGAATCAATGCCTTTAATCGGGTCATAAATTTTAACTAAACCCGGAAAATAGCTCTGATAAACAGGGCGCAACGGCAGGTAACTGAAATGGAAAATTACCAGCAAAAAATTGACCACTGCTACTAATGCGCTCAGTTTTGCCCAAGAAATTGCTTTTTTGGACAACTTTACATCGGTGCTGTTAACAGTTGTGTTGGAATCTGACATAAAAGTAATTTTCCCAGTTTGCTAATCGATAAATCTATCTTGTGGCCGACGCTAAAAAACTCTTAACCTATTATAATCCCTTGGTGGACAACAAGTATAAGGAAACCAAATGCCGTGAACTTAAAAACAGTCATATCGCTGCTCAAACAAACTTTTACTGAATGGCAAGAAGATAAAGCGCCAACCCTAGCCGCGGCCCTAGCCTATTACACAGTCTTCTCCCTCGCCCCGCTGCTAATTATCGTAATTGCGATCGCCGGTTTAGTCTTTGGTGCAGAGGCAGCCCAAGGTCAAATCGTCGCCCAACTCCAAAGTTTAATCGGCAAAGATGGTGCCCAAACCGTCCAAGAACTAATCCTCAAAGCCTCCGAACCAAAGTCGGGAATGATTGCTACTCTAGTCGGCATCGCTACACTTTTGTGGGGTGCTTCCAACGTATTTACTAATCTCAAAGAAGCCCTCAATACTATTTGGAATGTTTCACCTCCTCCCGGACGCGGAATCTGGGGATTTTTGCAAGACCGCGTATTGTCTTTTGCAATGATTTTAGGCATAGGATTTCTACTGCTAGTATCTTTAGTAATTAGCGCAGTTTTAGCAGCGGTTAGCTATTGGTTGAACGGCTTGCTGCAATTACCAATCAACATTTGGCAGATTGTGGACTTTGCTCTCTCCTTCGGCGTAGTTACGCTGCTTTTTGCCTTAATTTACAAACTTTTGCCCGATGTTAATCTTGCCTGGAATGATGTTTGGATCGGTGCCGCCATCACCTCAGTGCTGTTTACGATCGGCAAATCTCTAATAGGAGTTTACCTCGGAGGTAGCGGTATTGCCTCTACCTACGGTGCTGCGGGATCGTTCGTGATTATCCTGCTTTGGATTAATTATTCCGCTCAAATTCTCTTCTTAGGTGCCGAGTTTACCCAAGTTTGGGCTAACCGATACGGATCTCTAATGCAAGGTTCGCGAAAGAATATCCTAAACAGCGAAAACGGGGAATCCTCCGCGCGCAAACATCGGAAGAACTCTTAATATTAGACAAACGGGAAATTTGAGGTTAAAGTCGCACTCCGGGTTTGACAGAAAAAGCAAAAAGGAAGAGGGAAAAAGGCAGAAGGTGCAAGGCGGAAGAAAAGCAAAATTTTGAATGCAATAATTTTGCTTTTTTTTTCGCTTGCCCTCTAACATTCAGTCTTCGGGACGACCGACTTCTGCTTTCTCGAAAGCCCTACTGATTGATTCAGAGGGGTAAAATTCTACCTTTTGCTGACCTCGCATCTCTAGCAGCAAGCTGAAAGCAGGCTCGAGTTAGATATGGCTAGGAGGTGCGAGTTTGACAGCGACCAGAATACAGGAAATTCCCTTCACCCTCCTTCATTTATATTTAAATTATCTAGAATTTGAGCTGCTGCACGTCTCTGTCAGCAGAAGGAAGTCGTCTGTCAATTTTTCCCTGCAACTTATCCCTGAAGGATGATTTTTCGATCCCGCATTTTCACTTTAATACAAATTAGCTAGAAGATTCCAGTGCAGGCGCAGCAGCCAAAATAGCACTTTCAATCTTCTCCTAAAATATTTTAATTTTTGCTAAAAAATCATGATTTCGTTAAGTAGAAAACGCATCGCTCTCATTTCAGTACACGGCGATCCCGCTGTGGAAATTGGCAAAGAAGAAGCGGGCGGGCAAAATGTTTACGTGCGTCAAATAGGGGAAGCTTTAGCCAAACAGGGGTGGCAAGTTGATATGTTCACCCGCTCATCCGATCGGCAACAAGCAAGGATTGTACAGCACAGTCCCAATTGCCGGACAATTCGGCTAGTAGCAGGGCCGCAAGAATTTATTCCTCGCGACGAAATTTACGGATATTTGCCAATCTTTGTTCAAGAATTTCAGAAGTTTCAGTTAGAGTCAGGCTTTCAATATTCCTTAGTTCACACGAATTACTGGCTTTCTTCTTGGGTGGGAATGGAGTTGAAAAAATCGCAACCCTTGGTGCAAGTTCACACTTACCATTCTTTGGCAGCAGTTAAATACAAGTCGGTTTCGACAATTCCCATGATTGCCAAAACCAGGCTGCAAGTCGAAAAAACACTTTTAGAAACAGCCGATCGCGTAGTGGCTACCAGTCCCCAAGAAAAAGAACACATGAGGTCTCTGGTTTCCTCAAAAGGAAATATTGACATCATTCCCTGCGGTACGGATCTTGAACGGTTCGGCTCGATCGCCCGATCGACCGCCCGCCGCGAGTTGGGAATACCCCCGGAAACCAAAGTCGTGTTGTACGTCGGCCGTTTTGACCCCCGCAAGGGCATCGAAACCTTAGTCCGCGCCGTCAGTCTGTCGGCGGTGCCCAAAGCCGATTTAAAACTCATAATTGGCGGCGGCTGGCGTCCGGGGGAAAGCGACGGCAAAGAGCGCGATCGTATCGGCAGCATCATTGAAGAACTCGGGCTGAGCGACATTACCATTTTTCCCGGTGGCTTGAGCCGAGACATTCTCCCCGCCTACTACGCCGCCGCCGATGCGTGCGTCATTCCCAGCCACTACGAACCTTTCGGTTTAGTCGCCATTGAAGCGATGGCCTGCGGCACGCCCGTAATCGCCTCCGACGTGGGAGGGCTGAAATATACTGTAGTGCCGCAAGAAACAGGTTTGCTGGCGCCGCCGAAAAATGAAGCAGCCTTTGCCGATGCGATCGATCGCTTGTTAGTTGACTCAGTATGGCGCCAGCAACTCGGACACAGAGGCCGCCAGCGCGTCGAAACCTATTTCAGTTGGGACGGTATCGCCTCCCAACTCAGTCAACTTTACACTCAACTGCTCGAACAATCGGTCATTCAGCTTGACCCCGTGAGCGCTTAGTAGTATCACTTAGTATAGTTGAAGCCAGTTTCCCTCGATCCCTGTTGCACTCATCCGTTCTAACTGGGAACCTTCAACTATAAGTGATATCAGGAGGTACTATTGTACGCGCCAGAACATCTGGGAAGCCATCTGCAACCCATTTCAGACATCGAGCTAATTCGCCTGTGGGTGGAGCGCAAATCCCCCCGCAGCAAGCGCTTTAGCTCGCAGGCGGCCAACCGTTTTCGGCTGTTTGTAGCAAAACCGCTGGCAGAAGTGACTCTGACTGATGTCGAGACTTTCGCTGCAGCAATGAGATCTCGAAAACTTCCACCCGGTTTCTACAAGCAAACTTTGCTAGCGCTGAAATCGCTGTTCGCCTTCGGCCAGCAAACGGGAATCTTGCCCGCAACCATCCCCCTGCACGGGTGGCCGATGCGGCAGCGCAGGCAACTGTCCAAACGCCTCCGTTTTAGAATCTCTTGGACTTTGTTAATCTGTTTGTGCTTTTTCTTAGGTCGAATGACGCCGAGGCTGCTGTGGGCACAATCGGTCTCGCCAGAAAGCTCGCCCGCCCCGAAACGCCTGCCGGAAGTTGCGGCGATCGATTCACCAGACAAAGGAGAGGATAACATCGAGCGCGATCGATCGCCCGAAACTACAACTCTGAATTCACCAGAGCCCATACAGGATAAAAGACTCGATAGCATCGGTCCCGAACGTCGAGTCAAAGCCTTTCTCGACACGATTGCCAGCGCCGAAGGAACCGCTAGCCCCGACGGCTACCGCACCCAGTACACCGGCACGAAATTTGTCAGCTTTCAAGATCATCCCAGGGAAATGAGGTGCGGCCGCCGCTACGGCAAAAAACTCTGTTCCGACGCAGCGGGGCGGTATCAGTTTCTGAGCACAACTTGGGACAGATTTGCCAAAAAATTTGGCGTCCGCGATTTCAGCCCAGAAAATCAAGATTTGATGGCTATAGAGTTAATCCGAGAAAAAGGTGCATTAGAAGATATAGAAGCGGGTCGATTGGAGTCAGCAGTGAGAAAACTCGCTTACATCTGGCCTTCTTTTCGCCGTTATGGCGGTTCTGTAGAATCCTCTATGCCCACACTCGAAGCAATGTACCTGCAAAATTTGGGGATTTACCGGCAAGGATTGGTTGTTAGCAATTAGTCAACAGTTCAAGGACGAGTGGAGATTCGAGTTTGGGAATTTTGGATTAAATTTTGACATCCAAAATTGAAAATGGGGCCGTTATGGGTGATGTCTATTCTTCAGAAATTTAAAAATTAAGCTAATTTTCCATCTTCCATGTGAACGATGCGATCGGCAATATCCAAAATTCGGTTATCGTGGGTTACTAACAAAATAGTACAGCCCTGTTCTTTGGCAAGTTGCTGCATCAAATTCACCACTTCGCGACCGGATTTGCTGTCCAGGGCTGCGGTTGGTTCGTCAGCTAAAACAATTTGCGGTTGACTGACCAAAGCGCGGGCGATCGCCACTCTTTGTTTTTGTCCCCCTGACAAATCATCTGGATAATAGTTAATCCGCTGTTCCAGTCCTACTAACTCTAACATTTTTACAGAGCGATCGCGCATTTGAGAACGCGACAAATTTCCGTGAACTTCCAAACCCATTTGCACGTTTTGCAGCGCCGTCAAACTCCGGTGCAAGTTGTGCGCCTGAAAAATATAGCCAATTTTGCGTCGCGCCTTTACCAATTGGTCTGCACTCGCTTTGCACATTTCTTGACCGATTATTTTGAGACTTCCCGATTGACCGGATCTCAGTCCGCCAATCAAAGTTAAAAGCGTGGTTTTTCCTGAACCGGAAGGCCCCGTCATCAGCACGATTTCACCTGCATTAATTTCTAGGTTGATGTCAAAAAGTACCTGTTTTCGCAGTTGACCTTGACCGAAGTAGTGGTCGAGTTGGTGCGCGGAAATTATTGGTGCAGAAATCTGTAATGTGTTGGTTTTTGGGTGGAAAGTAGTAGAATTCATAACTTATTAGTTTGAGGTTTGATCTTTAATAATCAATCGCTTTCGTCGCCGAAAACACAGAGCCAAAAGAAGATAATAATTTGCCAAAAAATCAGTTTCTAGTCAGTAATTTTTACAAATCAAGCTTTAATACCCCTTTCTTCTTTAGTTTCTCTATGCTGGAACTTCCTTTGTGTAGGATTGGTTTTAACCAGTATTATAAAGGGGTTTCTCACTCAGATTTAGTGTATTTACGACTCTATTCTTCATTTCCCCTTAAAACATATCTGCCGGGTCGGCTGCTTGCAGCTTGCGAGTGGCAATTGCTCCAGAAATAGTGCACATAATTACGTTCAAAAGTAATACTATAAAAGCTCTAAGCAGCGTCATATAAAGGGGTAAATTTGTAGCTTGGCGAGTTAAAGAGTAAAGCCCGAAAGAGACTCCTACTCCGGGCAAAAAACCGAGGAGGGAAAGAATTAGAGCTTCTTCAAAAACGATGCCGAGTAAATAAACATTGCGGTAGCCCATCGCTTTGAAAGTAGCGTATTCTCCCATGTGGTCGCTGACATCGGTTGAGAGAACTTGATAAACAATAATCACACCCACTACAAAACCCATCGCGACGCCTAAATTAAATACAAAGCCGATCGCAGTATTCTTGGCCCAATAGTTTTTCTCAAAATCGATAAATTCTTGTTTGGTTAGTACCTTGACATCATCTGGTAAGTATGCTTTCAAAACTTGTTGAACTTCCACGGGGTCAGCACCCGGTTGCAGTTGAATTAATCCGGCATTAACACTCGCGGCGTTTTGTCTGGGAAACAGGCGCAGGTAATTTTGATCGCTAGTCATCAAAATACCGTCGGCGGCAAAAGATGCTCCAACTGTGAATAAACCGCTGACGTTAATCGTGCGCCGCTCGACCTCAGCTTTAACGGCTTTTCCTTCAGTGATTTGTGCGATCGTTCCTTGGTACTCTCCCCTAGAAGCTCGATCGAACAACACGGTATCCGGCAATTTAATCGCGCTCAAATTTTGGTTAACTTCGGGAAGCGCAAACGCAGGGCGATCGGGATTGAAACCCACCACCATCAGCGACGTTTCGTGCCGAGTTTCGGGATTTTTCCAGTTAGCAATTTTCACGTAAAGCGGCTCTGCTGATTTCACGCCCGGTACGTTCATTGCTTGATACAATCTGCGCCTGGGGAAGGAAGACAAATTAATCAAATTTCGCGCTTGAGGGTGAATCAAAACTAAGTCTGTTTGCAAGGTTTGATGCAGCCGCGTATTGCTGGTGTAAAGCGCATTTTGAAAGCCTAGCTGCATGAACATCAAAACGTCAGCAAAGGCAATTCCTGCTACTGCAACCAGCATTCGCCCTTTGTCGTGACTCAGTTGCAGCCATCCGAGGGGAGTTCTGCGTCTTAACTGTTCTAAGGGTTTTATTAGTCCAATCATAGGATTTTAGATTTTAGATTTTAGATTTTGGATTTTGGATTTTGGATTGAAGAAAGCGACTCTGCGGTTTAAGACTTCTTAATCTTTAATTTCCCCGAGCGATCGAGTTTAGATTTGAGATTTTGGATTTAAGATTGAAGAAAGCGACTCTGCGGTTTAAGACTTCTTAATTTTTAATTTCCCCGATCGCCACTTTGACTTGCAAATTGGTTAATCCCGCTACTTTCTGGCTGGAAGCTTCATCTAAGCGCACTTTTACTTCCACAATTCGACCATCAATATTCGCAGAAGGATCGGTGTTAACAATGTTTTGCCGCTGCACTTGCAAACCAATATGTTCGACAGTTCCCCGCAATTCGCCTGTCAAAGCATCGCTAGTAATTTTTGCAATTTGTCCTAGGCGTACTTTGTCCACATCGCTTTCGTAAATTTCCGCAACAGCCAGCATCTCGCGAGTTTGTCCGAGTTCGACAATGCCGTCGTTTCCCACCCTTTCCCCCGGATGCGTGTGAATTTTCAGGACTTGGGCGTCTCTGGGAGCACGGATGTAAGCTAGATCCAGATTGGCTTTGGCTTGTTTGGCTGCTGAAGCGGCGGAACTGACTTCGGCGGCGGCTGCTGCTATGTCAACGGGACGCACTTCGGCGATGCGATCGAGATTTGCCGCAGCTTCATTAATCTGCTGTTGTCGAGATTGCTGAATTTGGCTGAGTTTGGCTTGGGCTTCGTTAATTTGTTGTTGGCGAGATTGCTGAATTTGATTTAGTTTGGCTTGGGCTTCGTTAATCTGCTGTTGGCGGGATTCCTGAATTTGATTCAGTTTTGCCTTTCCTTCGTTGAGTTGCTGTTGAGTTGTTTCGGCGGCGAGGCTTTTGCTGTCGCTAGTTGAGGCGGAAATTGCTCCCTGTTCATAGAGTTGGGAGTAGCGGCGATCCTCGCTTTGGGCGTTGCGGAGTTCGGCTTGTAGGCGGGCAATTGCGGCTTTTTGAGTTTGAATTTCCCCTTGCTGTTCGGCCCTCAAGCGAGCAATTGTGGCTTGTTGCGCTGCGATTTCGGTGCTGCGATCGACTTCTAGGCGGCTGACGATCGCCTGTTGCGCTGCGATCTCGTTGCTGCGATCGGCGGATAAACGGCTAATAGCCGCTTTTTGGGCTTGAATTTCCCCGTTTTTGGCTCCGGCTTTCACTTTTGCTAGATTTGCCTCGGCGACGCGCACTTGTTCTTGAGCTTGGTCGAGGGCAGCTTGCAGGCGATCGCGGCTGTCCAAAATTGCGATCGCCTGGCCTGTTTTCACCCTGTCTCCCTCTTTCACCAAAAGTCGATCGATTCGGTTTCCTTCCGCCGCACCAGAGGCAGAGACTTTAATTACTTCTCCTCTGGGTTCCAGTCGCCCCAAGGCTGTAACTGTGGTTAATTGGGATGCTGCGACTGCTGCTGCTGCGGCTACTGCGTTGGGATCGGGTATGCGCGATCGCCAGATCGTGTAGCCTGTTGTTCCCCCTGCCGCCAGCGTTGCTAGTGCTGCCACAACTAGGAGTTGTTTAACTAGGGATGGAGTGGAGGATAAGCCGTCTGCTGTTGGTTGGTGTACCATGACATACCTCTTTTTGAGGAATAAAACTAAACCGTTTAGTTCTGATATGTCTTAATACTAAACCGTTCAGTATAATGATGTCAAGAGCCCAAATAAAAATTACAGAAGCAAGGTATGGCAAGGACAAAACCGATCGAACCAGAGGCAGCAGGAGGTGACAAGAGTGAGCAAATCCTGCAAGGTGCGATGCAAGAATTTTTAGCCCACGGCTACGCGGGGACGAGTATGGATAAGGTAGCGAAGACGGGAGGAGTTTCCAAAGCCACGGTTTACAGCTATTTTGCAGATAAAGAAGGATTATTCGTGGCCTTGGTACAGCGGCTGGCCCAAAAAAAAGTCAATTTTACAGTTCTGGATGAAGAACCGGCCGTAGCGCTGCGATTCGTTGCCACCACTGTATTAGAGCAGGTGACGCAGGAACCTGAATTTCTCAATTTTGTGAGGTTAGTGATTGCCGAATCAGGGCGTTTTCCCCAGTTAGCGCAGACTTTTGTGAAAAACTTAGCTAAACCGGGTATCGAGCGGCTTACTCAATATTTGGCATCGCATCCAGAGTTAAAATTGCCCGATCCGGAGGCAACGGCGCGGATTTTTATTGGATCGCTGGTATATTTTCAGTTAACGCAGCATATGATGCACGGCAAAGATATTATCCCAATGGAGCGCGATCGACTGATCGACGGTCTGCTGCACTTGATTTTAGGCCGGCAGTCCAATTCCTAAGTGCGATCGACAGAATCTAGGAATTTTATTTGATAACATTTAAATGCCATAAAGAGCGAGATCCCTTTATGGCTGCGATCGCAGGTTTTAGTCAGGTATTTTTCCTAACCGTTCCCTCAATTCATCAGCCGATAACTGCGACAGTTGTTCTACAAACAATGTCAATTCTGCCACAGGCAATGCCAATAAATTAGTAACGGCTGCAGGCAGAATATCGCCCAATTCAGGCGATCTTATTTGCAACGCACTTTCAGCTAACAATTTAACGGCTGCTTCGCGCCCTGTTTCATCGACTGTCAGCATCGATATTGCCAGCAACAAAACTGTAAATTCAGCCGCCGCCAAGTTGGATATTGGAGATAGAAAAACCGTCATTTTGGGGCTTAATTCTCCAAATCTAACTCGCAGAAAGTTTTCTAAGATTAAGCGCTGTTGTTCTTGCCTGCCTCGTTCTAGTCCTTCTTCTAGTCCCTGTTCTAGTCCTTCTTCTCTAGCTTGTTGCTGTGCTGCTTGTATTTGTTGTTGAAAAAGTGGTGCAATGGCCATAATTAACTCCCGCTCTTCTGGCTCTAATTCTTGTGGCGCATCGGTTACTAAATTTGACTGTAACCGATACAGCAATTCTAGCGCAATTATCCGTAACGGATCGTCCGTTGCTAAAGCGCTCAATTGGGAAATAGCCCTTTGCTGCACTCCCCCTTTGCCCAAAATCCTCAACCACAGAGTTTCTGGAGTTTCTGGCAACTGGTGAATCGCCACAATTGCCGATCGCAAAGATTCACCCAAAAAATAGATTCCCTGCATCCAATTCTCTGTGTCTGGTATCGCATTAAAGCTATCTACCAATGCTTTCGATGCTGTGGGCATCAAAATCCACATTTTGGGTAACTGGGCGTCATCATAGCGAGTATTTTCTCTCCTAAATTTTCGCTCCAATTCACCTCGCACGTCCAATAACTTGCCCAGACAGCTACAAATTTCGCTGACGTTTGCCGGATTGCGAAAGGGTTCAAAAATTGCTGTTGTGTTTGCCATTTTTCCCAACAATCCCAGGGTTTCTGAGTATTCTGGAATTGCGGTGCTGGGAGTGAAGTAAACATCGATTTCTCGGACTTCGGAAGTTACATCGCGGCCGATATTAACCGTTCCGATCGGCGAAAGCAATTATTCCAGAAATTCTTTGGCAAAGCGATCGTGAATAAATCGCGTCATAGAAATTAGGATGAGTTTTATGAGTGAATCTTAGCATACCTACACGCTTTTGATTTAGGTGAGTAAGCCTAGGCGCATCTAAATTTTACAGTCAAGTTTGATGAAATTCTTGTGAGGTGATATCTCGTAGGCTGCCCGAAAAATACAACGCAAGGTGCAGGACAGCTTATGGTAAGGTGCGCATTACGACCCTACAGAATTAATTGATGCGTCCAGGAATGTTTAGGTTAATTTTCACTTTCCACACTAAATAGATCTTTGAGCCGTTTCCTTACCCACTCTATAGGATTTTCATCGTCTTCCGCTGCATCTACCAATTCCATTTCTCGAAGTTGCTGTTGCCTCTGGCTTAGTTCTTCTTTGTGTTTCACTATCTCTTGAATAATTTGTTCAGATAAATCCGGCTGTTCTGTTAAAATTTTTTGGAATCCTTCTTTATTGATAGCAAACAATATTGTTTCTTCCAAAGCTCTCACCGAAGCAGTTCTAGGGATTCCCAACATCAAAGAAAGTTCCCCCAAAAACTGACCCGTACCGAGGTTATTCAGATGTTTGTCAATAGCTTCCACAAAAACTTCGACTGAACCTGAAAGAATCATGTAAAAAGCATCTCCAGGGTCGTTTTCGCGAAATAAAAATTCTTGCGATCGCAGCCGTTGGCGGTATCCAACTTCAATCAATTGCCGCAATTCGAGATCCGTCAGATTTTCAAAGTATTCCACCTCTCGCAGCAAACAGCTAAGGGACGATTGCTTTTTCATTTCCTCTGCAATAATCGGCATTTTTTGCTTGTTTTCCGAGGAAGTGTTCGTGATGTCAATTCCACTTTTTTTGTTGTTGAACATTGACAAAATAACTTCGGGATTTTGCAAATAAATTTCTCTGTCGTTGAACGGAAATTCTATTTTATGCTGGCGGAAATTGTACTCAATCGCAAAATTCAAAGAACTTTTAATTACTTCTCTGTCTGTCGGTCTGTCCGTCCAAACTAAAAGTTCAAATTTAAAACTATCATCGCCAAACTCGACAAATAATACTTTCGGATTCGGTTCGTACACAACTCCCGCCTCCGCGTAAGCAATATTTAACAGAGTTTCTGTCACTAACAGCGGGTTACTATTCTCGGCTACTTCTACGGGAACTCGCAGACAGAGTAGCGAGTTTTCGTAACTCCAATTAACAATTTTGTTGCTAATCATTTTGCTGTTGGGAACTATGACGCTGGAGTCGTCATTGGTTTGGATGATGGTCGAGCGAATCGAGATTTTTTTGACGATTCCCATTAATCCTTCTAATTCCACAAAGTCTCCGACTTTCACAGGTCTGTCTAAAAGCAGCGTTAAGCCGCTGACGAAATTAGTTGTTAAATCCTGGATTCCGAAACCAATTCCGACTCCCAATCCTCCCGCAACTACTGCAAAAGAAGCGAGGTTGAAGCCTATACTTTGGATGGCGACGATCGCTCCGAAAGCTACTATTAAATACCCAATAATTACTGCGATAGCTTCCCGGTTTCCCTCGTCAATTCCCAGTCTAACTAGCAAGCGTTCCTTAAGAAAGCCAGTAAAAGAACGCGAGATGACGAGGATAGCTATGAACAATACAATCAGTTCCACAAGTGACTGCAGCGATACAGGATTCTCACCTATTGTAAATAAGGTCGCTGTAAATATTTGGGAGATTTTTATCAAAAATTCTTCGGGTATTGTAGTCACTTTAGTTCCAGTTAATAATAAGTTTATAAAAGGTTAAACCTTTGGAGATAAGGACTAATATCCTTATTTTTAAGTAAAAAAGAAACCAGAAAAAAAGTCTTTTTTACGAGATTTTTATTTGTTTTGAGTATCCGAACAAACTGATTTTTTTACAGAGCAGATATGTGATGATTCAGACTACGCCGTTATGCGTATTGCTAATTTCTCGGATATATGGTCTTCCCCTGCCTGCGGTTAGTGTGCCACTTTTTCGCCATAGCGGAATCATCTATTATTCATGCGAACCCTCTACTAGCTTTAGTCAACTTTAACTGTCTTGGATTTTATCATACTTTCCGCTGATTTTTGGTTTAAGTCCCGTTATAAACTTAAGCAGGGATTATTCAATGACTATTTAAGTAGACAAGTCAAATATCGCAGTATTACAATGAGTTTAACTGGTGGGAGAGAGATTGCTATCACTGTGCCAGTTGCGTCCGTCTTGTGTATATCTAAGAATGTCTAGCTGAAAATTTAACGGATTTAGCTAAAATTGAGAACGTTCCAAGAATACTTGGCATTCTACCGACATTGGGAAAAAATTAAAACTTAATGGCATTTGTCAATCAGTAAAATTACTTAAAACACTGTTTGTTTAGGAGTGGAAAATGCGCGATTTGGGGGTGGGTGGGCATAAATATGGCGTGAGGCATGATTCCTCGATCGCCCAAATCTAAGTTCTCCACCCCCAACCTGAGTAAATGCTGAGCATAATTGTTGATTGACAAATGCTTCCCTAGCTTAAGTTGTCACCAATGTTCTACCGATAGGATTGATTAGCAATAGAATTGATGAACAATAGAACGGCTTGGGGATACATCCGAAGAATTAACGGAAATAATGTCGCAAGGGATACATATATCGCCAATTGAAAACCTAATGGTCGCCCTGCTGAACGTTTTCTTCAGTACCCAAATAGGAGAAAACGAAAACCTTGCGATCGCGTAATTGGAAAGAAGTTCTAGAATTATAGCTGAAATGCACGAGCCAACATGAGCAAATTCCCACCAGAGAAAACCCAACCGCCACACCAACAGAGCACAACAGCACAGGTATTGCGACAGGCTCACTTCGACGCTTTTTTTGCAGGTTCCAACGCCGGACTGCTGATTTTTGACCGCCAACTCCGGTACGTCCAAATTAACGAAGTTCTAGCCCAGATGAATGGCATTTGTGTGGCAGACCATATTGGTAGGTCAGTGCGTGAAGTGCTGCCAGAATTAGCTCCAGCTGTGGAACCGATGCTGCAAGCCATTCTGGATACAGGCAAGCCAATTCTCGACTATGAATTAGTGGGTGAAACCCCGAAAGAACCGGGCATCCTGCGCTACTGGCAAGCATCTTACTATCCTTTGTTGGATGAAAATGGCATCGTTTTTGGTCTTGGTGGGATTGTAATTGAAATTACCGATCGCAAGCGGGCAGAACAAAAGCAGGCACGACTGACGGCAATTTTGGAAGCAACTTCCGACTTAGTAGGAGTTGTGGATGCGACTGGGCATAGTGTCTATCTCAACAAAGCCGGACAGGAAATGCTGGGGATGTCCCCAGAGGAAGCACGATCGCCGTTTACTATAGATTCTGTATTAGCTCCCTCGGCAAGGGCAAAATTCCACAACGATATAATTCCCACCGCCTTGCGAGAGGGTAGGTGGGCTGGTGAAATCCTATTTTTGTCACGCGATGGGGAAGAAATTCCAGTCTCCCAGGTTTTGATCGTTCACAAAACCGAAGCGGGTGAAGTCGAGTTTATTTCGACTATTGTGCGGGATATTCGCGAACAGCAGGCGGCGCAGCGCGATCGCAAAACTGCTGAAGATGTCCTCAAACAAAGTGAAGAACGGTTTCGTTCTTTGATGGAAGCCAGTGCTCAAATTATTTGGAACTGCAATGCCGACGGCGAAATGGCGATCGAGCAACCTACTTGGAGTGCATTTACAGGACAGACATTTGATGATTACAAGGGAGGGGGTGGGATCAACGCTATCCATCCAGACGATCGCTCGTCTATGTTCACTGCCTGGTCAACTGCTGTTGCTAATCGCTCGTTCTATGAAGTTGAATTTCGTATGCGCCGCTATGACGGGGAATACCGCTACATGAGTTGTCGTGGAGTGCCTATCTTAGAAGCTGATGGCACGATTCGCGAATGGGTGGGAGCAAATACGGATATAACAGAGCGCAAACAAGCTGAAGAAGCTCTGCGCCAACAGCAAGCTGCGCTGCGCGATCGCAACTTCTTACTGAACTCTATTTTGGAAAGTACGCCAGACATTATTGTTGTTAAAGATCTAGAAGGGCGTTATGTTGCCATTAACTCCAATGTGGCAAACTTTTTGGGCAAGTCAATTGAGGAAATCATCGGCAAAGATGATTTAGAATTAATGTCTGCTGACAGTGCTCGTGAACTTATGGCAAAAGATCGCCAAGTCATGGCAGCAGGAATCACTGAGACTTTCGAGGATGAAATCTCTGCTGATGATGAAACCCCTACAACCTTTTTAACGACAAAAGCTCCTTGGCGGGATGCTAATGGCAATATTCTGGGCATCATCGCCACAAGCCGAGATATTAGCGATCGCAAACAAGTCGAAGCGGATCTGCGCGATCGCAATGCACTTTTAAACTCTATTTTGGAAAGTACGCCCGACTTTATTATGGTTAAAGATCGGGAAGGGCGTCATGTTGCCCTTAACTCTAATCTGGCAAACTTCTTTGGCAAGCCAATTGAAGAAATCATCGGCAAAGACGATTTGGAACTACTGCCGCCTGATATTGCCCGTGAAATTATGGCAAAAGATCGCCAAATTATGGCAGCAGGAATCACTGAGAGTTATGAGGAAGAAGTCTCTAATCATGAAACCAGTGCGACCCTTTTGACTACCAAGGCTCCTTGGCGGGATGCTAATGGCAATATCTTAGGTACCGTCGCTACAACGCGAGATATTAGCGATCGCAAACAAGCTGAAGAAGCTCTGCGCGAACGCAACGATCTGCTGAACTCGATTCTGGAAAGTACGCCAGACATCATTGTGGTTAAAGACCGGGAAGGGCGTTATGTTGCCATGAACTCCAATTTGGCAAACTTCTTAGGCAAGCCAATTGAGGAAATCATCGGCAAAGATGATGGCGAATTACTGTCGCCTGAGAGTGCTCGTGAAATGATCGCAAAAGATCGCCACGTCCTGGCAGCAGGAATCACTGAGATTTACGAGGAAGATGTCTCTCAGGGTGAAACCACTAAGACGTTTTTGACGACAAAGGCTCCTTGGCGGGATGCTAATGGCAATATCCTCGGCATCATCGGCACTACACGAGATATTAGCGATCGCAAAAAAGTCGAGCAAACACTCCGTCAAACCCTAGAAATACTGGACTTAGCTAGCGATAGTATCATTATTAGAGATATGGACGATCGCATCATCTACTGGAACCAAGGTGCAGAAAAGCTCTATGGTGGGACAAAAGCGGAAGTAGCCGGAGAGTTCATTCACGCATTCTTAGAAACCATCTTCCCTAAACCATTAGAAACCTTATTGGCAGAGTTTTTCGAGCACGGAAGTTGGGAAGGAGAACTGCACCACACTACCCGTGACGATCGGCATATTATTGTCGCCAGTCGCTGGACATTACAACGCGACGCAGAAGGAAAGCCTTGTGCCCAACTCGAAATTAATACCGACATTACCGATCGCAAACAAGCGGAAGATGCTATAAAACAAAGCGAAGAACGCTATCGTTCGCTAATCCTTGCTACGTCCCAAATGGTCTGGACAGGCGATGCTGAGGGGCGATGCCCGGATATGCCGAGTATGAGAGCTTACACCGGACAAACGGAAGCTGAGGTTGTTGGTTTTGGCTGGTTAGATGCAATGCACCCGGACGATCGCGAACGAACGGCTCAGGTCTGGATGGAAGCAGTGCAAACGAAAAGCCTGTATGACATAGAATATCGAATTCGCAGAGCAGATGGAAACTATCGCTATTTCCAAGGTAGAGGCGTGCCCATTCTGAATGAAGATGGCAGCATCCGGGAGTGGGTTGGCACTTGCAGCGATATCCACGATCGCAAACAAGCGGAAGATGCTATAAAACAAAGCGAAGAACGCTATCGTTCGCTAACCCTTGCCATCTCCCAAATTGTCTGGACAACCGATCCTGAAGGAAGATGCCAGGATTCACCGAGTATGAGAGCTTACACCGGACAAACGGAAGCTGAGGTGGTTGGTTTTGGCTGGTTAGATGCAGTTCACCCGGACGATCGCGAACTAACAGTTCAGGTGTGGATGGAAGCAGTGCAAACGAGAAGCCTGTTTGACATACAGTATCGAATGTGCGGAGCGGATGGAAACTATCGTTATTTCCAAGCTAGAGGGGTGCCAATTCTGAATGAAGATGGCAGCATCCGGGAGTGGGTTGGCACTTGCACCGATATCCACGATCGCAAACAAGCCGAAGAGGCTATCAAACAAAGCGAAGAACGCTATCGATCGCTAATAGTTGCTACGTCCCAAATCGTCTGGGCAATGGATGCTGAAGGAAGAGGCACGGAGCTACAGAGTTGGAAAGCTTACACCGGGCAAACTGAAGCTGATGTGCTTGGTTTTGGCTGGTTAGATCCAATTTATCCGGACGATCGCGAACGAACGGTTCAGGTGTGGATGGAAGCAGTGCAAACGAAAACCCTGTTTGAGATAGAATATCGAATCCGGAGAGCGGATGGAAACTATCGTTATTTTCAAGTTAGAGGGGTACCCATTCTGAACGAAGATGGCAGCGTCCGGGAGTGGGTTGGCACTTGCACCGATATCCACGATCGCAAACAAACAGAATTCGTACAGGCAAAAGCCAGGGAAGCCGCAGAAGCAGCTAATCGGGCTAAAAGTGAATTCCTTGCCAACATGAGCCACGAATTGCGGACTCCGCTTAATGGCATCATGGGATACGCGCAGATTCTTCAGCGTTCCAAAGTCTTGAATGAAGAAGAGCGATCGCGCATTGATGTCATTTATCAGTGCGGTTCGCATTTACTGACCTTAATCAATGATATTCTCGATTTGTCGAAGATTGAAGCGCAGAAAGTCGAACTCATGCCCACGGATTTTCATTTCCCGGCGTTCCTGCAAGGTGTCGCAGAAATGTGTCGCATTCGAGCTGAACTTAAGGGAATTCACTTCCATTTTCCATCAAGCCCCGAACTCCCGATCGGTATTCGTGCAGATGAAAAACGCTTGCGACAAGTATTAATTAATCTTTTGAGCAACGCTATTAAATTTACGGATGAGGGCAGTGTCACTTTTATAGTCAGTTTTGCAACAGAAGGAAAAATTCGCTTTGAAATACGCGATACAGGTACCGGCATTGCACAAGATCAACTCCAAGCTATCTTTGAGCCCTTCGAGCAGGTAGGCGATCGCAGGCGGCAGACGGAAGGTACGGGATTGGGACTGGCAATTAGCAAAAAAATTGTAGAACTAATGGGCAGTACCATTCAGGTTCAAAGTGAGATGAATGTTGGCAGTATTTTCTGGTTCGATGTCAATCTGTCTCAAGCCGATGAATGGGTGAAAACGTCTCAAATCGACAATCGCGGGCAGATTATCGGCATCAAAGACCGCCAACCTAAGATTGTGGTTATCGATGACAAATGGGCTAACCGTTCGGTAATTAGCAATTTGCTCAGTCCGATCGGCTTTGAGGTGTCTGAAGCCAACGATGGGCAGGAAGGCTGGGAAAAAATTCTGGAGGTACAGCCAGATTTAATCGTTACCGACTTACTAATGCCCGAACTAGATGGCTTCGAGCTAATTAAGCGGGTTAGAGAATCGGAAAATTTCAAAGACATCGTTATTATTGTCTCTTCTGCCAGCGTATTTGAAACCGATCAATACAGAAGTTTAGAGGCAGGAGGCAACACCTTTATTCCCAAACCTGTTCAAGCAACGGAACTCCTGCAAAAATTACAACAGTATCTGGATTTGGAATGGGTTTATGAAGGTAATGAAGATCCACTGGCGATCGCCTCAGACACCAACGAGCTAATTGCCCCGCCTGCTACAGAAATGGAAATGCTATACGAGCTGGCTCTGAAAGGAAATTTCCTAGAAATAGTTAAGCAGGCGTCATTACTTGAAGAAATAGACCCAAAATACATTCCCTTTGCTAAAATATTGCATCAAATGGCAAAAGACTTTCAAGACGAAGAGATTTTAACTTTTATTCAGTCCTACAAGTAAGGTTTATGAATTCAGCAATTCAACCAAAGAGTACGATTCTAATAGTTGATGACAATTCAGCTAATCTAGGTGTCTTATCTGATGCTTTAAGTCAGGCAGGATTTGAAGTTCGGGTCGCCAAATCTGGAAAAATGGCACTAGAGCGGGTCAAATATGCTCTACCAGATCTAATCTTACTAGATGTCATGATGCCCGAAATTGATGGATTTGAAACCTGTCGTCGATTACAGGCTAATCCAGAAACTAAACAGATTCCCATTATATTTATGACTGCTCTCTCGGATACGGCTAATAAAGTTGAGGGATTTCAGGTTGGGGCTGTAGATTATATTACCAAGCCCTTCCAACAGGAGGAAGTATTAGCTCGCGTTAAACTGCATTTAAAGCTTCATGTTCTTACAGACAAGTTAGAGGAAAAAAATACATTATTGGAGCAAAAAGTTGAAGAAGTCAGCCAAGCCTATGATGCTCTGCAAAAAATGCAAATTAAGTTAATCCAAAACGAGAAAATGTCGGGATTAGGGCAAATGGCGGCTGGGATTGCTCATGAAATCAATAACCCTATAAATTTCATCTCCGGGAATCTGGGTTATGCCCAAGAGTACGCTCATAACTTACTAAAAATTATACACCTTTATCAAGAAGATTATGTAAATCCCACCCCTCGGATTCAAGCAGCAATGGATGAAATAGAACTGGAATTTTTGGAGGAAGATTTTATAAAAGTTCTTAACTCAATCAACTTAGGAACGCAGCGCATCCAGGAGATTGTCAAGTCTATGCGAATTTTTTCTCGCCTGGATGAGGCAGACGTGAAAGCAGTAAATATCCATGAAGGAATTGATAGTACACTCACCATCCTGCATCATCGTTTAAAAGCAAAACCAGACCATCCAGAGATTGAACTAATAAAAGAGTACGGTCAGCTTCCACCAGTAGAATGCCATGCCGGACAACTCAATCAAGTGTTCATGAATATTCTTTCCAATGCCATTGATGCTTTGGATGAATCTAATCAGCAGCGTTCCTTTGCAGAAATCAAACAAACCCCAAACCGCATTCAAATTTCTACAAAAGTAATTGACGATAATTGGGTTGCTATTCATATTAGTGACAACGGTCGGGGAGTTTGCGAAACTTTACAAGCGAAACTATTTGACCCTTTTTTTACCACCAAACCTATCGGTAAAGGAACGGGGTTGGGGTTATCTATCAGTTACGAAATTATTGTTGAAAAGCATGGGGGCAGATTATACTGCCAGCCTATAGCAGGAAAGGGAATAGAATTCGTCATTGAAATTCCAATTCGGCCACAAGCTAGTCAAGCTGCTTAGTTTCCCGGTGCAATGTCTCTTACGAACTTTGCTTAATTTCTCGCCGATAGCGCTGATGACAGGGATTACCCGTACAAACAAAGCCGGCAGGCATATTTTTAAAGACACTACTGCGAGCTCCAATTAAAGCGTTGGCACCGATTTCGACACCAGGGCCAATGAAGCAGTCTGCCGCAATCCAAACGCCGTTATTAACGATCACAGATGCTGTTATTAAGCCAAAGGCTGGGTCTTGGGGGTCGTGAGTGCCGGTGCAGAGGTAACTTTTTTGAGAAATGACGCAGTGTTTGCCGATCGCAATTCGATCGAGACTGTACAATACAACATCATCTCCGATCCAACTGTAGTCGCCGATTTCAATTTTCCAAGGATAGGTAAAACGAGCGGTAGGGCGGATAATCACACTACAACCTATTTTCGCTCCAAATAACCGCAGCAAGCCGCTTCTGATGCCGTTAAAAGGGTGTGGAGTGAGGGAAAATGCGATCGCCTGCACGAACCACCAAACCAAAATTAGCCAACCAGGCTTTCCTCTATCGAAATTTGATTGATCGTACTTGCGCAAATCAACCAAAGATTCCCCTGTCAAAGTATTTAGCTGATTGTCGCTAATTGGACGATCGTTTATTTCAGGATTTGGGAAATTTGCGATCGGCTTTTCCGGTTCTTGGTTCGGATTTGGTATATTATAAGTCATTGATAGTTAATTTAATGTTTAATTAAAAATCGAGTTTAACCTGAAGGACTGCTGCATGACATTTCCAGTTACGGACAATTTTGAATCTGAAAACGCCAACGATCTCGTATATTGCGAGAATACAAATCCCAGAATTGGCAAAGTGCGACTTTTACAAACAGCATTGGTACTGCTTAGCAGCTTTTTTGTCGCAGAGTTAATCGCCGCACTTAATTCTCATAGCTTGTCCCTATTAGCAGATGCGGGTCACGTTTTTTCAGATGTAGCAGCTTTAGCAATAACTTTGACAGCGACTTGGTACTCCTCAGTCAAACGCAAAAGTAAATCCGTAGATTGTACGATCGCACAATCGCCAATCCCTGAACGAGGAGAAATCATTGCTGCTTTAATTAATAGTATCAGTTTAGTAGCGATCGCCCTTTGGATTGCCGCAGAGTCGATCGACCGCTTGCAGTCCCCAACCCCGGAAGTAGAAGGGCTCCCGATGTTAATTACCGCCATAGTCGGTTTAAGCATCAATTCAATCAATGCTTGTTGCTTGCATTCCTGCTGTCACGGCGACTTAAACCTCAAAAGCGCGTTTCTGCACGCAGTTGCCGACATATTTTCCTCGGTTGGAGTAATTCTAGCTGCGATCGCCGTAGCGTGGCTGCACTGGAATTGGGCGGACGGCTTAATTAGCTTGCTAGTTTCGGCATCAATTATTTTATTAACTCTACCGCTGCTAATAGAAAGCATCCAATTGCTGCTAGGAAAAGTATCAGCAATATCCGCAACTCAACAGCCTTGCGACTGCGAAAAAGTAAGCGCAGAAAATTTGCTTTTTCCATCCCTCGAAGAACTTATCAAATAATATCTTTTCATCAGCTCTCAACCATAGAAATAGATAACTAATGTCCTACAGTGATTTTACTTTTAATCGAGTTACCAAAGACTTTAATTTAACGATTTCCGAGCGCTCTAATAAATATTTTCGCAGAAATTCCAGAATTAACACCAAGCGATTTTCTCCAAAAAACCCTGCGCGATAATCTACCTTTAGCCCTTGGTAGCAATACTGAAAAAGCGCGATCGGAATTAATTATTGCTCCTATTCTGGTCGAGCTCAGAAAACAATTAAATTATCAAATTAGCTGGTTTTCGGGTATTGACTTTAGTGTGGATGCCAGTAAAGGATTAAACGGCAGTTGTGATTTTATCATCAGTCAATCACCTGAACTTTTATTTGTTAGTGCGCCAGTTATTACCGTCGTGGAAGCTAAAAAAGAAAATATTTTAGCTGGTTTGGGACAATGCGTAGCGGAAATGTTGGCAGCGCAAATTTTTAATGAAAATGAAGGCAACGAAATTCCTGTGATTTACGGTACCGTTACCACCGGCACTAACTGGAAATTTCTGAAATTAACAAAACAGACGATCGAAATTGATTTAGTCGAATATTTTATCAACGATTTAGGTAAAATTTTAGGTATTTTAGCTAGTGGCATTCACTCAAGTATTAATTAGGTCAAGAAACCCGGCGGTTGAAATTGCGTCTTGTCAAACGAAGTCCCTCAGTAACAGGCTAAGAGAGACTCGGCGGTTGAAACCCTGTCTGCACAAACTTTCGTCCACGCGGACTAACAGATATTCTCACGGCAATTTCACTTCTGTCTCCTGACTGATAACTACTGGCGGCGACAAAGGCGGCTGAGATTCTGCCACATTCAACTGACCGCCACAACAACGCAACTCGTAAAGTTTGGCATTAATTTGATACTCGTATTGGCTCAATAGCCTTGCATAAATATAGCCAGCTTTTCCATCCAAAAAGCCTAACTGAATGAAGTAAAATAAAATAAATCTGAGCATTGGTTTAAAAGGCAGCCACACCCAAACTTTTTTGAGAAATCGCTTCCGCTGTACGGCATCTCCAAATAAGTTAGCACCAATAGTGCCGCTGTCGTCGCGCCCTTCAATAATATTGTAATAAACGCGAGCTTCCCAATTAGAATAGCGGTTGTGCCGTTCTATCCAGTGGAATAAATCGCGGTAATCTTCGTGGATCATGTCATTTTTTAAGTAGCCGACTTGACCGGATAAAATGACGTGTTCGTGAACTTCGTTGTCGCCCGTATTGGGGACGGATTCAGTGCCGAGATTTTCGTAACGGCCTTTTTGATGCTTGAACAAACGCAAATTCCAGTCGGGATATCGGCCGCCGTAACGCAGCCACTGACCTAAAAATAAGACTTTGCGGTTGAGGTAGTAGCCGTCAAAATTGGGGTCTTCGATCGCCCGCGCGATTTCGTCCCAAAGTTCCGGCGGAATGCGCTCGTCGCAATCGACAATTAATACCCATTCGTTGCGAAAGGGTAGATTGTCCAAAGACCAATTTTTCTTTTTCGGCCAGCGTTTGTCGAAGTAGAATTGCACTACTTTTGCGCCGCTACTGATGGCAATTTCTACCGTGCGATCGCTGCTTTGGGAATCAACCATGAAAACTTCATCCGCCCTGGCAATGCTGGCCAGACACGCAGGTAGATTAAGTTCTTCGTCTTTTGCCGGAATGAGAACTGAAACCGGAATCTTGGATGAACTAGATGTCATAATCGAGTGCTTGAACCTGAATGCGGTAGAGTTTTTGTGGATGAAATGCGATCGGCACAGCCGCGCCGACGACTTGACCGGCGAGGGATATTGCCTATAGCCTAATGCCTAGTGGTCGATTTCGGTGCAAAAATCAGGCTGCGGATGGCTGCGCTCAAATAACCGATTTGACCCCAGGCAAAAACGAAATTTTCAAAGCGCAGCGCCGGATCTCTAATATATTTAAAAGACTTCCAGACACCCCTCAAGATTCTTTCACCCCCTCGCCCAAGCTGAGCAATACCCGCTCGATCGGACAATTGTTCCCGATAACACTCGCTGATGCCTTGCCACCACCCGCGCTCTAGAAACCAAGCTTTGTTGAGCCGTTCTGCAGCGACATTGTGAAGCACCACGGCCTCCGGTAGATAAACTACTTGCCAACCTAACTCTAAAGCTAATTCAGTGGCCCGCAACTCTTCATTTGACAACAATTTTGTGCCGACTCTACCGAGTTTGACATCGAAGCCGCCAATTTTTTCGAGAAAAGCGCGCCGGATCGAGTAGTTTACACCCCTGGGAGTCAAACCGGCAGCAGTCACGTCAACGCAACTTTCCCCCAAATCGTAAACTCCCAAGTTCTGAGCCAATCCCGGTGACAGCCATTCGGGCGGGCTGACTCCACAAGGCCAGATCAAGTTGACTTTGCCGCCGGCCACGGCTAGTTTTTGATTGCTTTGATAAGCCGCGTGCAGCACCCTGAGCCAATTAGGCTCAGCAACAGCGTCGTCGTCGAGATAAGCTAATATTTCGCTGCGAGCTTCTGAAGCGCCTGTGTTCCGGGCTACAGACAGACCGATTTCGGGTTCCCAGACGTACTTGAGGCGGCGATCGCCCAGTCTTGCTTCTACCACCTCGCGGGTGCGCGAAGTGGAACTTTCCGGGCTCGCATAATCGCTAGAGGCGTTATCCACTACTACTACTTCAAAGTTGTCGGGAAAATCCTGTACCAGCAAGCTGTCGATCGCCCCCCCTAAATAGGCGGCGCGATTGTGGGTGCAAATAATCGCTGATATCTGAGGGTCTGGCATAAATAGCAGCTTGGGAAATACTGGGGTTCTCGATCGACTTACTGTGAAATTGTCTCAATAATGCTATTATCGCTTAAAAAGCATTTGGTAGTTGGCAGTTTAAATCATAATTGGTAATTGGTAATTGGTAATTGTGTTTAATCCTTTGTATGTGACTAATGACTGCTGACTAATGACTAATGACTAACTCACAACCTCCGGCATCGAGACAATTAATCTTAGTAACTGGGCCGGCCCGAAGTGGCAAAAGTGAATGGGCCGAAACTCTGGCTGCGGGTTCGGGAAAACAAGTAATCTATGTGGCTACCGGCCGGGTTGATGAAACGGATTTGGAGTGGGTTCGTCGCCTCGAACAGCACCAAAATCGCCGTCCAGTTGATTGGACAACTCTAGAAGTGCCGATCGAATTATCGGCCGTTGTGCGAGCCGGCAAGCCCTCGGATTGCTTGTTGATTGATTCCCTGGGAACTTGGACGGCGAATCTTTTGGAACAAGAAGCGGCTGTTTGGGCTACTGTGCAGCAAGAGTTGCTGGCTAGTTTGAAGTCGGCGGCGGCTGATGTGATTTTGGTAGGGGAAGAAACCGGATGGGGCGTTGTGCCTGCTTATCCGGCGGGGCGGCTGTTTCGCGATCGCCTCGGCACTCTCGTGCGCCAGATCGGGGCGATCGCCGATAATGTTTATCTCGTCACCGGAGGTTACGCCTTGGATCTGAGCGTTCTGGGTACGCCGCTGCCGCCTGCTGCGAAAAATTAACAGCCGGATTCGCCATTGACAAGCGAGAAAAAATCTCGGTTTCCCGACGGACAATTTTAACTGAAAATCAGGTATAATTTTAACTGAGATTGAAAACTCAAGACTCAGATAAATGAGTCAAAAAACATACTCCCTCGGGCAACCCGCACAACAATTTGACACGAGGAATAGCAAAATTTTCAAATAATGTAAAATATAAAATGTCTCTTGAGAAAGAGTGCAAATTTGAAAGTGAAAGTCTAAAATCACCAATGAGTTGACAGGTTGACTAAAAATTATGGCATCAGAGAGTGAAGTGAGAAAATATATTGCTTACTGGTTTCAGTTAGGCAAAAAAGTATTAATTCGCAACGGTTCCGAAGTGCTGCTGCCCAAATCGGTAATTGCGGGCGATCGCTACAGCCAGGAATTTGAAGACTGCTGGCAAAAAATTATCTCCCCTGACAGCGGAGACTGTTACCTGCAAGGTACAAACGAAACAATTGCCCAACTGCTGACACCAGCTTGGGACATCAGCCCCTGCGCGCGCTGCGCGATGCCCGTAGTGTTCCAAAAAACCGGAATGCCCCCGGAGTTCTGTCCCTGTAACGACTTACCGAACTGGCCCGATACCGAAATGCCCCAACCTCGATCGCCAGTCAGCACAAAATCGCAACTGTCAGGAATTCGCGATCGACTCCTCAAAGCTGGGGGCGAATAAACGAATCACATTGTAGTGCGTTCACGTGACGCGATCGAGTGGACGCACGAGTGACCAGAAAGCGGGTTTTTCGCGAAAAGACGCGTTGCAACCCCCAGATCCAGTAAAAAACCCGCTTTCTGTAGTCCTAGTGCATAAGTCTTGGACTATTGGCTAGTGACTAACCCCTAAGGACTAATAACTTTTGCCTTCGGTTTTATACCTTAAAGCAGTGGTGAGAAGGCCACAAATTGTTACAATGTCTTTACAATGCTTCACAGGTCTGAGTTTTATGGATGTCAAGACGGTATCGCCAGCCTCCCCGCTAACTTACTCAAATTCAGGGACTCACGCTGCACTCGGGAATCTCAAAGAGGTAGAAACAGTTCCCCTGCAAGCTGTACAAGTAGAACTAGAGACAGTGGCGGTCACTCCCGAACCGCTCAAATCAGCCAGAGACATAGCTTATGAGTTGGCAGGAGATGCTGTGCGCTACGATCCAGTGGCGATCGCAGCGCTGTACCGAAATCGCCCCCTGCAAGTCTGGGGACGGCTGTCGAGCGTTCTTTGGACATTTTTTAGCTTTGCCCTCAGTGTGTGGTGGGACGGCAAAAGAGGCAAAACCGCCAGCAACGAAAAGCGTCGCGCCGCCAGACTGCGAGAAATTCTCAGCCAACTCGGCCCCGCTTTCATCAAAATAGGACAAGCACTCTCAACACGGCCCGACTTAGTACCGCCCGCATATTTAGAAGAACTAACAACGCTGCAAGACCAATTGCCAGCATTTCCTAACGAAGTAGCATATCAATTCATCCAAGAAGAATTGGGCGCCCACCCCAAAGACATCTACGCAGAAATCACCCCCGATCCGATCGCCGCAGCTTCTCTCGGACAAGTCTACAAAGGCAAACTCAAAACCGGGGAAACAGTCGCAATCAAAGTGCAGCGACCAGATTTAGCCGAGAACATCGGCTTAGATATCTACATCCTGCGGCGCGTTGCAGTTTGGGCACAAAACAACTTCAAAATAATTCGCAGCGACCTCGCAAGCATTATGGACGAGTTGGGCGAGCGCATTTACGAAGAAATGGACTACACCCACGAAGGTCAAAATGCCGAACGGTTTGCCCAACTATACGGCCACATCAAAGACATTTACGTTCCCAGCATCTACTGGGAATATACCCGCCGCCGCGTCTTAACAATGGAGTGGATCACCGGCGTCAAACTGACTAATTTAGAAGCAGTTAAAGCTCAAGGAATCGACGCTCCTTACTTAATAGAAGTGGGGGTGCAGTGTTCTCTCAGACAACTGCTAGAACACGGTTTCTTTCACGCTGACCCGCATCCCGGCAATCTTTTGGCAACTCCTGACGGTCAGTTGGCTTATCTCGATTTCGGGATGATGAGCGAAGTTAAACCTTATCAGCGATACGGCTTGTTAGAAGCTGTGGTGCATTTGGTGAACCGCGACTTTGAAGGTTTAGCAAAAGATTACGTGAAGTTGGAGTTTTTAACGCCAGACACCGATTTAACGCCAATTATTCCAGCTTTGGCCAGCGTGTTTAACAATGCTTTGGGTGCTAGCGTTGCCGAACTAAATTTCAAAAGCATTACTGACGAGCTTTCGGCGGTGATGTACGAATATCCTTTCCGAGTTCCAGCTTACTATGCTTTGATTATTCGATCGCTCGTCACCTTAGAAGGGATTGCCATTAATGTCGATCCAGAATTCAAAGTGCTGAGCAAAGCTTATCCTTACGTAGCAAAACGGCTGTTGAGCGACCCCGCACCGGAACTGAGAGCATCCCTGCAAGACTTGCTGTTCAAACAAGGGGAATTCCGCTGGAACCGCTTAGAAAACTTGCTCAAAAATGCCCGCGAGAGCGATGATTACGATGTCAGCAAAATCTTGAACCAAGCATTAGAATATTTATTTTCCGAAAGAGGAGATTTCATTCGCGATCGTATTGTCCTCGAATTAGTCAAAAGTCTCGACACACTTTCCAGCAACGCCTTTGCTAACGCCAAAGCAGTCGTCGGCGAATGGTTTGGAGTCAAGGCAAATCAACCAGTGGTTTCACCAACTGAACAAAAAAACTTAGAACACATCAAGCGGATTTGGGATATTTTGCAATCAACTCCCGGTTTTGACACGATGAAAGTATTGCAGCTTCTTCCGCAGTTGTTGGTGAAACCGGAAGTGCAGAATATGGGCCAGAAAGTAGTCGGCGGTTTAGCTCAAAGAGCAGTTGCTAGGGTAATTCGCGAGTTTTTGCTTTCCCAGGAACCGGCAGCAATTCCTGAGAATGGAAGCTACCCTAAAACTTCGCCTCAGTTGTCTTTACCTGCTGCGAAGTAGTTTGATTGGGCGTTTTTTTGACCGCCGATATTAGCAGATAAACACAGATGAACGCAGATGAAATTTCGTCTGCGTTCTTTTAATTAAGCTTGAATCCTTTAGCGGCTAATTGCTGGCGGAGACTCTGAATCATTACGCGATCGAGAGTATTTTCACCACTATTGGTACTAGATTGGCGCTGTTGTTCAATATATGCTGTACGCTTTTGAGATAAGTCGCGGATCGTCTTTTTAATCGCTTCTCTTTCGGTTTTCTTTCCTGCAACATATGCTCTTTTTTCTGTTAGCGTCATCCCTCGCATGATTTCTGGTAAATTATCATCTGATATTGCCTCTAGTTTAACTGTTCCGTTTTCGAGAGCGTCCAGCAAGTCCCAAGAAGCATTATCATAGTATTCAGAAGCTTTGGACGCACTACGCAAAACCGTATTGCTGCCAGCATTACTATCTTCAACTGCTTGACGTTGTTGTCCTATTCTTCCTTCTCTACCGTAAGGAATGTAGGTTTGATTGAGTTTAGTATTCCAAGTAGAAATTTCGTCGTCGTAAGGGGACTTAATTACCACAATTTGTTGGTTTTGATTAATGTTGAAGCTACTGCCTTTTGCTAAATCTGCTCCTGATGCCCAAAGTTGTCGCTCCTGACTTTCGGCTGAACCACAGTAGATTGTATTAACGAGTGTATCTCCTTTGACAGCGAGATTGACAGATTGATTCCAAACTATTGGGCCTTGATCGAATGGTTCATTACCCGCAATAAAAATCACGCGAAAATCTTCCTGATTTTTACTCCAGTTTAATTCTTGCATTGCTGAACGAATTACCCAGCCAGCATATTCTTGACCGCCGTTGGTTTTGATACTAAATAGCTTTTCGGAAACTAAATCTAATTCAGGAGTAAACCCAGTTAATAATCTCACAAAACCTTCCGAGGATGGTAAGCTGTCATTACCATAATGGTAAAGAGCCACCTCTAACTCTGGTACTTCGCCATCTTTGGTTACTTTAGTTAAAAAATTAACAATTTGCCAAAGTTGAGTACGAGTCTGGTCAATCAATCCATCCATGCTATTACTAGAATCTAAAAGGATCGCGATCTGAATTTTTGCTTTTGCGAAAGCTGCTGTGGGAGAACACAAGATACTTAGGGTTAAAGCTGTAGTGAATAAAATTCTAGTTAGTTTCTGCATGGAATTTTTTGATTTGCTTATAGACAGGACTGACGCACTCAATAGCTGTGTGGCAAGGGTTTGAGCCCCTTCGCAACCAAGAGCGAATGACAGCATTACGTTTTCCCAATTATAGTCATTCCAAAATAAATTTAATGACTGATGTCAAGTAACTTGTAACAAGATTTTACATTTGTGATTAATTCAGTCAGTCCTAGACGCAAAAAACCCGTTTCTCCGAAAAATCCTGGATTGATTCGAGATCTATTGACGTAGAAACCAGGTTTTTGGCTCGGTGTGCGTCCAGAACTGACTTAAATAAAAATATCTACAAACCAAAATCCGGTTTCTGCAATAAACCTGGTTTTTATGTATTCGATAGATGTCAACTTATATAGGATTACTTTGAGCGAGGCATGACAATCATCTTCTTTTTGTTGTAGCCCCAAAATTTTGTTACCGCCTTGAGCATACAAAAAGACCAAAAGCTTTTTTAACATTAATTTTTGGACTGCTAAAGCCTGAATTATTCGTCCACATTCATTGATAAATATAATTTTATTTTACCACATTTTTAAATAAGCTGATTGATAGCTTAATTAGTATTCCAGGTCTAAAAGTTAGAAGTAGTAGCCACGATATTGTCCTCGCGTAGTAGATACAAAGTGTGCTGAAAATTGACAAAGTGACTCTATCGGCAAGCCCGATCGCACTTTTGTCCTCTGTAGCCGTCATAAATCCGTCATTTACCCAAACAGAAATGATCGCACTTTTGGATAACTCTCAACAAGTGCGATCGCACTTCACAATTTCTCTTCTGTTTACTTATCAGGGTGATCTCGGTGGTTTTATGCGAAACTCTATAGATTGTTGGGTAACGTTTTACAAATACTGGTGAAAGTAGGGAATAACCAGTGTTTTCGGGCTTTAAGGGCGATAGGGTGGGCAGAAACCAGGTTTTTTCCGAAATACTTCGTTACAGACCATAAAAATCGCAAAAAACCCGGTTTTTTGGTTTGGATGCGTCCAAGACTATAGCATTTAAGGGCGATCGACCTTACAGCCTTAACGATGTCGCCACTTTAGGGCTGATGACCGAATTTTACGGCAATTTGCCGCAGCCAATTAAAGCTGAAGCGGTCAGAAAAGCTCAACTGGCAATGATCCACAAACAAATTTTAGTAAAAGACGGTCAATTGCGGGGAGATCAAGGCGCGATCGACCTTACTCAATCGGCACAAGTAGCAAATTCAGATTTATCTCATCCGAAGTTTTGGGCCGGATTCACAATCATTGGCAGTCCTTGGTAATAGGCGATATCTGTAGGGAAACGGCACGGCGTCTTGTCCGGCGCGATATCTGTAGGGAAACGGCACAGCGCCTTGTCCGGCGCGGAGAGTAACGACGACTACTATCTTTTTATGTCATAAATTTGCTATGAAGAGGACAACTCAACTCTAGTGGAGCAAAACCAGTGGGCAATTTTGATAAAATATTCAATTCTGAAGACAAATCCAAAGCAAGCTTTACTCCAGAGGAATCGCTAGCAGCGGTAGCACTTGTCGCAGCGTCGGCAAATTCCCCTGACACAGATGCTGATATCTTAGAAAGCATACTTTGGGAATCAGAAATATTTGCTGAATACTCGGAAGATGATATGTCAGCAATGTTTCAAAGACTCTCAGGTATTGCTACTCAAGACGGTTTAGGAGCATTATTTAATGCTGCTTGGGAGTCACTACCAGATGAGTTAGTTTTAGATACTTTTGCAATAACCGCAGCAATGTTTGTCGCAGATGGCGAAGTGCCTGACAAGCACAAGGGTTTTCTCCAGGAATTCCAGCAAGCATTAGGTGTGGAAGACGAGGAAGCTGCGGAAATTATTGAGGATGTAATTGTTGCATACTCTCAAGAAGATGTCGAAGTGTCTGATGTAGAAGGGGAATTGTACGTATCTCCTGAAGGCAATTTTAGCGTCCCCATTCCAGTTGACGAGCAACGAGGCGGTAGAATTGATGAGGAAGAAGGCTCTGTTGCATTTTCTGACGACTTTGGTGTTTTGTTAAAAATTGATTATTTCCCTATTGCGGGTGAAGTGGAAGAAACAATCGAGTCGGTTGGCGAGGAAGCTTATCTCAAGTCTTTTTTAGACAATTTTGTTTCTCAGGCAATTATTGCTAATATTGCCAAATCTAAGTTACTTCATTCGGAATATTTAGAAGATGAAGAAGCTTATTTCGCGGTTGTTGATTTGCCTGCGGGTGCAACTATGAGCGTGCAGAAAAACCAGCGCCCGGCTACTCGGCTGGATGCTTACCGGGGACTTATGGCTTTTATCGCTGACGATTTTTGCTACACGGTAAGCTGTCAGCGAATTTATCAGGAGGGGGATGAATTGGGTTCCCTTGAGTCTGAAGTTGAGGGAATTTTGAACAAGATTTTCGAGTTTATTCAGACTATCGAATTCTCGGCACTCGCATAAACAGGACTTATTTAGGGGCTAAAAACCCGGTTTCTTTCTAGATGTCTTGCTACTCAACCCCATATTTTCATAGAAACTGGGTTTTTTTGCTAACCATCCTCAGAATATTACATCGTGTCCTGTCGATCGACCAAAATCAAACTGGTTTCTAGTGAGGACTTGAGTCCTCATGAAACTGAGGACTCAAGTCCTCACTACTTGCCCGATCACGGTTATTTTACCGCACTGCTAGATATTAGAGGTTTTTTACAATAAAATAGTGCGATCTAGAACAGGCTTATTTGAGCCTTTCTCGATCGCACTTCCAGATACATTCAGTCAACCGCAGTCGAGAGACAGCAGCAATTAGCCGCCATTTTCGACTAATTAGTAGTCTGAGCTTCCACCAATCTTTGCTTGAGCTCTTCCAGAGCGCTCGCCCAGCGCGGATCTGGCTGCACCGAGCCGGAATCGGCGTTCGGCACCGCTGCTGCTGACTGATTGCGACGAGACTTGTTGTTGTCACCCCGACGGCGATTGCTTTTACTAGGGCCTCCACCACCTTGGGCAGGGGCAGCATCCCGCTGCTGTGGCACAGGCACAGGCACAGGCTGCGACGCCGACACCAACTGCGGTGACTGCGACGACGACTGCTGCTGATCTTCTTCGCCTTTCTCAGATTTACCCTTAGAGCGGGGCAGTGCCTTCTCTATTTTCAGCGGGTTTTCTTTGAACATCAAGCCGTTGTATTTCTCAATAACTTGGTCGGCTTGTTCGTCGGTTAGCACCGTCACAAAACCGAATCCTCTGCATTTTCCAGTTTTGCGGTCTGTAATTACCTTTGTGGTAACAGATTCGCCCTCCGGTGCAAAAACTTCTTGCAATTCTTGGCGATCGAGTTCCTTCGGTAGATTGCCAACATAAAGACGAATAGACATGAAAAATTCCTCCCGACTTGGATTTTAATTAATTTGCTCGAACAGAATTCCCTGAAGTCAACTGAATATTGACTTCAGGGAAACACCACATAACCCGAGAATTTGCACATTCCTCCCACCAACCTTGACATATCCCCCCACCTTTTAGAACAAAAAGATGATTTACTCTGATAAGGCAGGAACTTAACCGCCGATGCAGAGAGCTTTTAAATCTCAGGTTGTTGTGTAAACTTTTAGTCATCACTCAAATGTTGAGGCTATTGGCTATTCTCTATTACTTGCTTCCGGTTTTGATTCAGAATGTTTATAGCCAGGGCCGTGTAGAAATTTATGTCCAAGGATGTGTCAATTGCCAGCGATCGGAATGCCAGTATTCAGTTTAATACAGTGATGGATAAAATGGCTAACATTTTTTCAGCCAGTAATCTTACCTCGTTCCTAATCTCGCTCCTAATGCTGAGAACTACTCACTTACCCGCTATCCCTTAAATCAGACCCGGCAGAGTCCGAGCATTCTTTAAAGGTATCACAGCCTTGGTAACAGAGCTAGTTATTTAGGAAGATTTCAGTCTGAATTTAACGGAAACCACATCTGAATCACTTTTGAGAATTCATCCCGCACAGCAAAAATAGCTGTCGAAAAAAAACAGCCGACAAGCGGCTGGCTGTACTTGCTGTGTTGGGATGTTGACAATTTTTACGCAATGCCTTAGTGGGTTTTAGCCAACTGAAGTTATTGCGCTATTTGGTTCAATCCTGTTTATGTAAACTAACGTAACAGATTGCTGGTAAAAAAGCAACTTTTCTTTACGAAGGAAGAAGGAAGAGGGAAAAAGGAAGAAGGAAGAAGAGTGTAGGGTGTGCACCGCGCACCGAGAACATTGGGTAGGGTGCGCCACCAGCACCGAAAACATCGTTAGCGAAGCCCTCGTAGAGGATCGCCCATCCGCTGTTTAACTCAAAACCGATCGAGCCTGCGCGTTGTTCGCGACTCGCGCGGCAATCCGATCGCTATTCCTCACCTTGGGCCCTGGATAATGATGTATGCGCCCCAAAAAGCAGCAGCAAAAGCCAAAATCGCAGACCAAATCGGATGTCCGCTGTCACTAACTTTCCCTCCTTGACTGCGGAGACTTTCGAGGTCGATCGCCACAGTAGCACCCCGGCGCAGCCAACCAGTCGCCACAACAGATTTTCCGATCAAATCGCTGGGGCGAGTCGCTTTCGGCCATAAAGAGCCAATGTAGCCAAACCTCGAAACATAATGCAACCTCACCAAACCCGTCGCCGTCTGCAAAATCAAATCTTGTCCCAGCCAATTATCTATACCCGATCGACCCAAAAGTTGCCCCTCCAGCCGCACCGGTTCAGCATCCAGCGGCAAACTCTCGGGATTTGACAAAATTTCCGGCAAACTCGGCGAAGCAGTTTCTCGCGGTGTAATGTCAGGGAAAAAATAATTGATCCGCATCAAAGTACCGATGCTAAATCCGATCGGCAAACAGCCCCAAATAATCGATCGATCGCCCCAAAGCCAATCCAACTGCCAAATACTCGTCCTTGAAAAAATCCCCCCAATCAGCCAAAGCACCCCGACTATCGCCAAACTCATCGGAATTCCAAAAAACGGCGCACCCTGTAAAAATAGTTTTGAGTCTTTAAATTCGAGTATTGACTTAAACAGAGACAATTTTCCTTTCCTGGGTTGTTCTTGCACTCCCGCGTTTGCCAAATCTAACTCTGTCTCTAGCTTCCAGAATTGAGCATAGAGGGCCAACAACTTCAAACGCTCTCCCAGCAAAGGATGCGCGCTGTTAACCGTCAACCAGTTGCGATCGCGATTGCTGACATCCCACAGCAAAATCTGTTCCAGCGGCGCGTGTAATGCAGCAGAACCAAGGGTTACAGCTTGTCCAACACCTACGGGTAACAATAGATCGAAACTTTCGAGGAAAAAGCTAGTTTGTTTTTGCTGTTCGATATTATCAGCAATGCCGATCGCAATTTTACCTAGTGCCCGCGTCAAACCGTTAGGATTGCCCGTAATTTCCGCAGCAGTGCGATCGCTAAAATATACTCGTCGGCGCGACAGCCACAACATCGGCCAGCGCAACAACTTATAAATCCCGTAACTAATAGCAGAAATTGCAGCGGCCACAAATTTGACAGCAGAACGCAAAAACTCGATCGTCATTAAATCGCACAACCGCTCTTGCCATTGCGCCACCTGCCAATAAATCAAGTAAGGAATCTGAATCACCAGCAGCGCCAGCGACATCGGCGCAAAATCCCAGTAAGAGATATGGCCCAACTCCCGCGCGAAAATAGTAGCAATTTCATCATCAGTCAATTGTTCCAACAGCCCCCGACTCACAGCAATCCGAGCAAAACGGGGCAAACATCCGTAACTGAAAGCTACAGGAACATTCAGCGGCAAGAGTTTCAGCACCGGCACCGGCATATTTTGCTTGGTACAAAAACTTCGCAGTACCCGACTAGCTTCCTTGCTGTGCTTCGATAAAACTGACCCGCGCAGGGTTTCGATGCCGCAAAACAGTTTCAGCAGCGCGTCTATCAGCCACGGAGAGGACGCTAAAAGCAATCCAAAAACCATCTGAACAAAGGGAGTTGGATCTCGGTAAAAAAGCTGAATTGGCGCGAAAATAGGCAGTCTAGTGAATATGTAAAGCTGAACCAATAGAGAATTAGTGTTTGTCAGCAGGAATTGCAGGACAAACCGGGCTAGGAAAAATAGGGCGATCGCACTTGCAACAGCTTGCAGCCGAAACTCCAGCAACTTCAGCGGTTTGAGGGGGCGCGGGCTTTTGGCGCGCCCTGCTTCGCGCCAAGTGAGTTGGTAAGTATCTGGGCTGGCGACTCCGGGGATATCTGTTGGGGAACCGGAACTATTTTCGCCGCTAATTTCTGTATCGGGTGCGGTTTCGGTCGAGTTTTCCGGTTCAGAAGTCGGGCGTTTGGGGGGTGGAGGTAGCGGGGAAATATGTTGCGATTTGGCGTTTCCAGGCGCGGCAGCAGGCTCTAAAGGTAAAAATCCTGTTTTTTTATCTGCGGTCGGTCGATCGCCCCCTGGCGTTTTTTTCGGCGATTTTGTTCCTGCATCAAAGGCGACAAAGCCTGTTTCGGGGGGAGTTTCTGCGGATTTTGGTTTATTTGCCGGTGGTTTTGGGGGGCGAGGGGGGGTTAATTCTGTTAAAGCGCGATCGGCCCAAGTTTTGACTTGAGAGTTGGGACTTTTGGCGAGGGAAGAGCACAGGGCGATCGCCTTTTTCAGATTACCGGTTGCTTTGTACGCAGCCACCAATCCCATCTGCGCGCGGATTCCCGACGGCCCATTGGCGGCGGTTTGGGTAACGGATTCTAAAAGGGCGATCGCTGTGGGGTAATCCTGCTGTTTCAAAGCTGCTAGCCCAGCCTCTAGAGACTGTTTTGCAGATGAATCCGCCGGATTTGGATTAGTGGGAGGTGCCATGACTGTGCTTTCGCTAGCGTCCTTTCTAAGATAGCTTTGCTGGTCGATCGATTACGGTTTTAACACAGCTCTATTTCTCTGTCACCAGTTGTTGCAGTTTCTTCGGCGGTTGAAACCGCTTAATAGTCAAACTTTCGTCCGCTGGGAGTGGCCGAAAGTTGCGATCGGGCAGGAGTTTAAACTCCTGCCTCAAAGCTAAAGTCTTCGCTATGAAGACTGAAGATTTATGCTAAATCCGGGTTAAATACTTCCTCGATCTCTTAGTCTATTAGAGAGAAACTAAAGTTTGTGGACACGAGATTTCAATCACCGAGCCCATCTAATTTTTGCTTATAATTAAATTAACACCTCACCCGTACATTTATGCCAATTGACGACGAAGATTTTGAAAGCGAATCTATTAGCGGCGATCGCAAACTGGAACTTTTTACCGACAGATACGAATTTACCCGCCGATTTGCCTTTTATTTAAACGAAGACCCCGCGCGCCAACAAATTTTGTATTTTTACGGAGATGGAGGCAACGGCAAGTCTTTGCTGCTACAACACTTGCAGTTTCACTGCTGCAAAAGATTTTCGCCGCAGGTGTGGAAACAATTGCACGACATCCCCGAATCACAAGCCGCCCAAGTTGCTGATTTTGTCCGCTATGCTGAACCTAAGACCTACACTCCCATACCCGCAGTCAGACACGATTTCGGATTGATACCGATTAAAGAAGATAAACCGCAAGATAGATTTTACGGCTTGCTGATGCTGCGCCGAAATCTGGCAGCAGCCACTAAGAAATATAAATTTAAATTTCCAAATTATGACTTTGCTTGCTTTTGGTATTTGCTGAACAAAGGCGAATCACAGGCAACTCTCAACCAACTTTTCCCCGATGATGTGGCGGAATTGGTGGTACCTATAATTGAAACTTTTGCAGATTTTCCGGTGGTGGCGCAAGCTGTAGCGGTGCTCAAAGGGATAGATAAATTGGGCGGGATTAAGCGGGCGATGAAATTAATTCAAAATCGCTTGGGCGTCAGCGATGAAAAGGCGGAGGAAATTCGCCGTCTAGATATTGATACTGAGTTAACCGACTATTTGCCGAAATTGTTTGCTGGGGATTTGAATGCGACAATGGCTGGCAAAAATAAACCCGATCGCCTCGTGATGCTGTTCGATACTCACGAGAAAATGTGGGATGAAAAACGCAATTCTCAAGGCGCAACTTTTTGGTATCAAGATGAGTGGTTTCGGCGGTTGTTGAGGGCATTGGATTACAAATTGGGGATTGTAGTTGTTGTGGCGGGGCGAGAGTGTCCGGTGACGCAATTGCGGTGGCCGAATGCGTCAAGGTTTCCGATTCCCGCAGATTATATAGATGCACAATTGGTGTGGCATTTGTCGCCGGATGATGCGAGGGATTACTTGCACAAAGTGAAGATTGACAAGGCAGATTTGGCAGATGCTGTAATTAAATATGCCAGCGTCAATCCCGCTGATAATTGGGAGAATTTGCAGGTACATCCGTTTTATTTGGGTTTGTGCGCGGATGCGGTGCTGGCAGAAAGAAGGCGGGGAATTGAGTTGATGTCGTCGGATTTTGCGCGGATTCCGAAGTTGGAAAACAAGACTGCGGAATTAACAGATCGGTTGCTGAGTTATGTCGATCGAGAAGTGCGATCGGCCGTGCATTCGCTGAGTGCTGGTCGCGCTTTTGATGAGGATTTGTACGTAAAATTGGGATCTGGTTGCCACTTCCATGCAAGCAGTGCAAATTTTGAGATGTTGACGGGTTTTTCCTTTGTGTGGAAATCGCAGAAGCGGGGGGATAACTGGTATCGGATTCACGATTTATTGCGGCGTTTGGATGCCGATCGGGATCATCCGAAAACTCGCAGAGCTCATGAGGTTTTAGAGGGGCATTATCGAGAAGTGGGGAATGCGGCGGAGGCAATTTTTCATGCTAATCGCTTGGATTGGCAGCGGGGTGTAGAAGAATGGAAAGAGGTGTTTGATGAAGCTTTGGAAAAGAGTCGCTATAAGGAATGCGAGGCTCTGCTGGAAGTTAGAAATGAGTTGTGGATTAAAAGTGATTATTGGCTCGGTAGAATTTCGAGATCGGAGGGAGATTACTATGCTGATTTGGCTCGATATGTAGAGGCCAAACAAGAATATTTAGAGGCAGTTGCGGCTTATAATTCGGCTTTACTTATTGCACCGGATGATATCAATGCTCTCACCAACAAAGGAAATGCGGTGCGATGTCTGGGTTATTTGCAAGCACAGCTAAGTGAATTTGAGGCGGCCAAACAGTTTTACTTTGAGGCGATAGCAGCCTATAATTCTGCTTTACTTATTGCACCGGATTATATCAATGCTGTCAACAACAAAGGGAATGCGCTGCAAAGTCTGGGTAAATTGCAAGCAGAGCTCAGTGAATTTGAGGCAGCAAAACAGTCTTACTGTGAGGCGATCGCTGCCTGTAATTCTGCTTTACTTATTGCACCGGATTATATCTGTGCTCTCAACAGCAAAGGGATTGCGCTACTACGTCTGGGTGAATTACAAGCAAAGCTAAGTGAATTTGAGGCGGCAAAACAGTCTTACTGT